>JBAVTI010000188.1:0-5707 GCA_049696055.1 Paracoccaceae bacterium
ATTCTGGATCGACCGCAACAGGTTGCGATCCGACACCCGGAACAGCGTCAGATCCAACTTGTCAGTGTTTACCGTTTCAACCGGCAACGCCGCATTGTCGTTTTTCGGCAGCACATAGGCCCGCCCCGGAAACCGCACGCCGGGGCTGCGATCGCGGACATAGGCGGTAATCGGCACCGATTTTGCCATGGTCTGACCATCGGCTGCCGGCAACCCCTCGCGGAAGGTAAGGGTGTAGCGCGCGCCATGGGCCATGCCCTCGACGCACAGTTGCCGCCACCCACCTGCCTCGACCGTCAGGCCCGGTTCCGGCAGTTGCACGAAACTGGAATAGTCAACGCCCGAGGCGACAAGATCTTCGGAAAACGTCGCACAAACCCTTGGGCGCGCGGTGTCAGATTGCACGTCGTGTTCGGTAATCCGAAAGCCGTATTTCCCCGCCGCCGATTCCAGCAAAGCGTTGGTATCATCGCGCGGTTGTATGTCCTGCGCCAGCCGCAGCGCGCGCACCATATCCGAGCCGCGGTCAATCTTTTCCAACGCCAGCCCCATTTGCACAAGGGCCGTGTGTTGCATCGCCGGGTTCTTGGCGCGCAGATAGCCGTTGACCGTGGCGCTAAAGGCGCGATCCCAGAACATCCGGGAATTGTTGCTGTCCTTGGTGCCGACCTCGATCAGCAGACGCGCATAATCTACCCAGGTTTCCGGCGCATCCGACACGTTCAGGGCCGCCCCGGTAAACTGACTGGCCAGCAGCATATTGCCATCCAATTCGGCATCTTGCGCCGATTGCAGATGCTCTTGTGCCGTCCAAAGCCCCGAGGTGTGCAGATTTGCCAGTTCAATTGCCTGCGTGTAGGCCCCTGACAAATCGTAATCCTGCAAGAACCCGATCTCTGCCCTGCGCGCAGGGGCTTGCGCGATCACCGTCGCGTCAGCGGCCACGATGCGGCCCGAAAATCCGCCCTGATAAAACGCTTCCTCGCCCGGTGCATTTTTGGGGAAACAAGACCCGTTGCGCGTATTGAACGTAAAGGCCGTGCATTGCGCGTTGGCAAGGCAGGCCTGCTCGCACGCCTCAATCGTGGTGTCAAAGATCGAGGTCAAATCGCCCCCCGGCAGGTCGGCGTCCTGGCTTAGGATAAAGCGCCGCTCTGGCACCAGATCCTGTGCGGTGGCCCATGTGGGCAGGCCAAAGCCCAGCACGCTCAACACTACAATCCGGGAAAACGCACGCATCGAAAATCCTCCATTTGCAACAGTGCGATGCTCGCATGGTGCGGGTTGATTTGGCAATGAGTCGCAGTCACTGTTTTTGTTTTGTTCTTGTTAAGCCGCTGTTCACTTTGTTGTTTCAAGGTGCGGCTTAACCGGGGCTGCTTTCACAGGGCGCACCCGGACAGGCATGTGAAACACGCAGGGCAGGGCAGGAATGGATATCGTAGACCGGCTGGCCAAGGAAAGGCGCGCACGCTTGGCAGCGGAACGCCTGCTTGAACAGAAAAGTCGCGAACTTTTTGCTGCTAACGAAAAGCTGGGTCTGCACGCACGGTCACTTTCCGATCAGATTGTGGTGCAACGTCAGGTCGTAAAGTCGGCGCTTTCGGAAGCCGAGGCACTAAAGGGTCAGAATGGCCGTTTTATGGCCGACCTTGACCGGGCGCATACTGCCGCCGTCATGGCCGAACGGCGGCTTTGGGATTCGGTCAATACCATTCAGGATGGCTTTGCCGTTTTCGATGCCAACCGCAAAATGATTGCCGCAAATCGTGCATATTTGCAGGCCTTTGACGGCATCAAAATGACCCCCGGTATCGACTACGAAGATATCCTGCGGCAGGGCGTCGAGATCGGGCTGGTCACCATCGGCACCCGCAATATTGATGTCTGGTGTGCTGAAATGCTGGCCCGCTGGGACAGCGATCCGATCGATCCCGTGGTGATGGAATTTTCCAACGGCACTTGGGTGCGTATGGTCGATCAACGATCGCGCGATGGCGACATGGTGTGCCTCGCGCTTAATATCACCGAACAAATGCGCATCTGGGCCGCGATTGAGGCGATTCCAGATGGATTTGTGCTTTTTGACAGGGAGGAACGGCTTTTGGTCTGCAATCAGCGTTACCGCGATATTTACCCAGACAGTGCAGCGGCCATGGTGCCGGGAACCAAATTTGAAGACATTCTGCGCTCGGGCCTGGAACATGGCCAGCATCAAGATGCCATTGGGCGCGAAGCAGAATGGTTGTCCGAACGGATGCAGCAACATCGCAATCCGGTGGGCGTGCAGGAACAACAGCTGAAAAATGGCTACTGGATCAGGGCGTTGGATCATCCCACCCCTGATGGCGGTCGCGTCGGCTTGCGCGTCGACATTACCCAGCAAAAAGAACAGCAAGAAGCGCTCGAGGCCGCGCGTCTGGCGGCCGAGGCGGCCAATCGTGCCAAATCGGCGTTTCTTGCCAATATGAGCCACGAGATTCGGACGCCGATGAATGGTGTGGTCGGCATGGCCGAACTTTTGTGCGATACGACCCTTTCCGAAGAACAACGCCTGTTCGCCGAAACCATCCGCTCGTCGGGCGAGGCGTTGTTGGTGATCATCAACGATATTCTCGACTATTCCAAGATCGAGGCGGAACGCCTGACTCTGCGCCCGGAACCCTTTGATCTGGAACGCACAATCCACGAAGTTGCCATGCTTTTGCAGCCCAAGGCGCGGGCCAAGGGCCTCGATCTGATGATCGACTTCGACATGTTTCTGCCCACCCGCTATATCGGCGATCCGGGCCGTTTGCGTCAGGTTTTGACCAACCTGATCGGCAATGCTGTCAAGTTTACTGAAAAAGGCCACGTCCTGATCCGCGTAGTCGGCATCGAGGCAGAGCCGGGCAATCAACAGCTGCATGTCACGGTCGAAGATACCGGCATCGGCATCGCGCCCGAAAATCTTGACCACATCTTTGGTGAATTCAATCAGGTCGAATCCGAGGCGAACCGCAAATTCGAAGGCACCGGTCTTGGTCTTGCCATCACCCAGCGCCTGATCGACCGGATGGGCGGCGCAGTTTGGGTCGACAGTGAGCCGGGCATGGGGTCGTGTTTTGGCTTCCGTTTGTCGCTGCCCGTTGCCGAAGAAGACGCCACGCTGAACGTGCCGGTTACCCTGAAACGTGCGCTGGTGGTCGACGATCAGTTCATCAACCGCACCATTCTGGAACGCCAATTGGTCACATGCGGCATCAAGGTCACCCTTTGCCGATCTGGTGCAGACGCCTTGGGCGTTTTGGCGGTTGATTCGGACTATGATTTGCTGGTCACCGATCACGACATGTCGGAAATGGATGGGCTGGCGCTTGCCACGCGGGTGCGTGCCGGCGGATGGACGATGCCAATTGTGCTCTTATCGGCCAATCCTGCCGCCGCCCGTGAGATTAAGGGGGTGCCTGAACTGGCCGCAATTCTGCAAAAACCCTTGCTAAGATCCGATCTCTATCGCCGCCTGCAGGCGCTTTCCGCTCCGATCCAGGTATTGCCGACGCCGCGCATTTCCTTGACGGCGGGGGCTTTGCGTCAAATGCGCGTGCTTGCCGCCGAAGATAACCGCACCAATCAGTTGGTGTTCCGAAAGATGGTCAAGGATATGGATATCGACCTTACCTTCGCCAACAATGGGGTCGAAGCGGTGGCGCTTTTCCAATCCCTCGCGCCCGACATGATCTTTATGGATATCTCGATGCCGGAAATGGATGGGCGCGAGGCGGCAACGGCCATCCGCACCCTCGAGGCCGGGCGCAGCCATATCCCGATCGTGGCGCTAACCGCGCATGCAATGGACGGTGATTCCACGTCAATCCTTGCGGCAGGGATCGACCGCTACTTGACCAAACCCTTGCGCAAATCCGCCATCACCGAGGCGCTAAGTGAATTCTGCCCTGCCGACGCCCGCCCGGTGATTGCCGAAGAGGTGCCGATGACCGGAACCTAAACCGCTTCGCGCAGAAAAACCCAACGGTCCGCCGTTGTCAGATTGGCGTTGAACCGATAACCGCCTGCCGCAAAACCCTTGATTGCCTCGGGGTCTGTCAGACGGTTTTCGGCGATAAACCGCGCCATCGCCCCTCGGGCTTTCTTGGCCCAAAAGCTGACGATCTTGGCTTCGCCTGCACGGTCTTCCAAAAAGACCGGGGTAATCACCGGCAGCGTCAAGGCTGTTCGGTCGACGGCGCTGAAGTATTCGACCGATGCACAGTTGATCAGGGTTTTCGCCTGCGACTGCTTTGCCGTTTCATTCAGACTGTGCGCAATCTGGCCGCCCCAGAAGCCATATAGATCCGCCCCTCGCGGGTTCGACAGTCGGCTGCCCATTTCCAAACGATAGGGTTGAATGCGGTCGGTCGGACGCAACAACCCGTAAAGCCCCGACAAAATCCGCAAATGCCCCTGCGCCCAACGCCAGGCATCGGCGTCCAGCGTTTTCGCCTCTAAACCGGCATAGGTATCGCCCGCAAAAAGCAGTGCGGCCGGAACCGCCGTATCCGGTGCATCCGAAAACGCCGCAAAACGTTCCGCGTTCAGCCGCGCCAAAGGTTCGGAAATGTCCATCAAGCGGCGCAAATCGCCGATGCTAAGCCCGCGCGCGATGCAGGCCAATTCACCCGCCTCGGCCAAAAAATCCGGGTCAGTTGCGGTCAGCCCATCGGGCAGAACGCGCGGCACGGCATCAAGCCGTTTGGCAGGGGAAATGACGGTCAACATGGCCCTTACCTAACCGCCCCGCCGCCAAAGGCAAGGGATCAACTGTCGCGGATCACTTCCAGAAAGGCAGCGCCAAAGCGTTCGATTTTCGCCGGACCCAAATCGCCAACCCGGTCCAGATCCGACAACGTCGATGGCCGCGCCTCGGCAATCTTTCGCAGTACCGATTGCGACAGGCTTAGCGGTTTGCCGATACCGTCGCCGCCGCGCACCAACGCCACCTGAACTTCGGCCAAACGGTCAAACACCGCCGCTGCATCGCGCCCCACCAACTTTCGCCGCTGCGGATGCAACGGATCCGAGGTGGCACCGGTAATGACAGCCAGGAACGTCGCGCCATAACTTTCCAGCTTTTTCGCTCCCACACCCGAAATCTTCGCCATGAGGTCCAGGGTCGAGGGCCGCTTTTCCGCCATCTCGATCAGAGTTTTGTCGGGAAATATCACATAGGCGGGCACGGACCCCGCTTCGGCCAAGGCCCGCCGTTTGGCCTTTAGCGCCGATAGCAGGGGCGCGTCCTCGTCCGAAACCAGTGATTTAACAACAAGGCCGGGCCCCGCGGATTCGACAGTGTCGCGTCGCAGGGTTATGCTTTCTTCGCCGCGCAAAATCGGTCGCGCCGCTTCCGTCATCCGCAGCGCGCCAAAGCGGTCGGGGTCCGGGCGCACTAGATCGCGGCCCATCATCTGGCGAAAAACTGCGCCCCACGCAGGCTTTGAAAGATCGCGCCCCGCCGCAAAAGTAGGAATTTGGTCATGCCCGCGTTCCCGCACTTTGGGGGTCGTGGTTCCCGTCAAAATGTCAATCAGATGTCCCGCCCCGAACCATTCGCCGGTGCGCAACATGGCCGAAAGTGCCTTGCGAACAGCATCGGTTGCATCAAATAAAATCGCCGGTCTGTCGCAAATATCGCAATTACCACAAGGGGTTGAGGCTTCACCAAAATACC
>JBAVTI010000189.1:0-10281 GCA_049696055.1 Paracoccaceae bacterium
ATTCCTTTCACGGCCGCGGCACGCTCAACGGCGTCATCCCACACCCCGCCATGGTTCACCTCTTTGAAGCTGCGGCAGAACAGGCAAAAATACCGCTGCAGCGCTCTGCCCAGATCGGCGTGCTGACTGACCTGTCCTACGTTCAACTGGTAGGCGAGGGCGTCGCCTGCATCGACATCGGCTTCCCCATGCGCCACTCGCATTCGGTGGTTGAATGCTGCGATCTGACCGATCTTGAAGCTCTGACCGCCCTGACGCTCACCGCACTCGCCAATATCACCCCGGCGATGCAACTGAACCGGGGCTAACATGCGCTATACCCTCGGCATAGACATCGGCACCTTCGAATCCAAAGGCGTCTTGGTCGACGGGGCTGGCAAAATCATTACCTCTGCCGCCCGCCCGCACCAGATGATCGTGCCGCGCCCCGGTTGGGCCGAACACCGCGCAGATGAAGATTGGTGGGGCGATTTCACCCACATCACCCGGCATCTGCTCGCCCAATCCGGCATCAACCCCGCCGACATTTCCGCTGTCGCCACCTCTGCCATCGGCCCTTGCATGCTGCCCGTTAACGCAGCCGGCGTGCCGCTGATGAACGGCGTCCTTTACGGCGTCGATACCCGCGCCAGCGCCGAAATTGACCTGCTGAACGCCGAAATCACCCCACAAACCATCCTCGCCCGCTGCGGCAACGCTCTCACGTCTCAATCCGTCGGCCCCAAAATCCTCTGGCTGAAACGCAATCACCCCGACCTCTGGGCGCACACTGCCAAAATCCTTACCTCCACCAGCTACCTCACCTTCCGGCTGACCGGCGAATATGTGATCGACCATTACACCGCCGCCAATTTCAGCCCGCTCTACGATATCACCACCCAAAACTGGTGCTTTGACCTCGCTGATTTCTGCCCACCAAACCTGCTGCCGCGCCTGATGTGGTCTACCGAAATCGCGGGCCACATCACGCCCCAAGCCGCCGCCGAGACCGGACTCGCCGTCGGCACTCCCGTCACCTGTGGCACCATCGACGCCGCCGCCGAGGCAGTATCGGTCGGCACCCAAGCTCCCGGCGACATGATGATGATGTATGGCTCGACCATCTTCATCATCCAACTCACCGCCCAAAGACTGACAGACCCCGCCCTCTGGCACGCCCCATGGCTGTTCCCCGGCCAACACGCCACCATGGCGGGCCTCGCCACATCCGGCACCTTAACCCACTGGCTGCGCGCCCAATTCGCCCGTGACCTGCCCGCTGACACGGCCTTTGCCACCCTGACCGCCGAGGCCCTCACCTCGCCCCCCGGCGCCAAAGGCCTGCTTTGCCTGCCGTATTTCTCGGGCGAGCGTACCCCGCTGCATGACCCCCATGCCAAAGGTGCGTTCTTCGGCCTGAACCTTACCCACACCCGCGCCGACATGTATCGCGCAGCGCTCGAAGGCATCGCCTGCGCCACCCGCCACATCACCGAAACCTACGCTGCGGCAGGCAGCCCCCCCACCCGCGTCCTCGCCGTCGGCGGTGGCACCAAAAACCGGCCCTGGCTGCAAGCCACGTCAGACCTGACCGGCCTTACCCAAACCGTCAACCAAATCACCACAGGTGCCTCATACGGCAACGCCTTCCTCGCCGCCCTCGCCATCGGTGCCGCGAAACCCGCCGATATCCAAACATGGAATCCGCCCGCCGAGATTGTGCCCGCCGAAACCCACCCCGCCTACACGCACCAATACCCCTTATTCCGCCAACTCTATGAAGCGACAAAACACATTGCTGTCGCCCTCGACAAACAGCCTTAACCGCTTTCTTCTGTTTAAAAATATCCCCGCCAGAGGCACCAGCCTACACTTCAAAAGCCACCCTCAGGGCCATTCAGGCCCTTCCTGCGGCGTCGCCACTTCCGGGCTTCGGGCGGCCAAAGTCACCGCAACGGCGCTAAATCCACCACGCCCTTTTTCACAATGAAACAGCCATAAGGCCCCGAATCCGACGTCCGAATGATGCAAAACGCCCGCTTTGCTGCCGCATAGAACGCAAACCGCTCCAACGCCTGCACGCCAACTGCCCGCCCCTCGGCGGCGTCCAAAACCGCCTGCACCGCCCCAAATATCGGCACATCAGCCTCCGGATCGCCCACCACCTGCATCCGACACACTGGCGCTTCCACAAAGGTATCCACCGGCATCACCGTCAAAATCGCCCGCAAAGCGCCCGCAATATCGCACCCCGCCATATCAATCAGCCGCCCGAACGTGGTCTGTGCCGCAATCGTCGCCGCCGGATGGTTCACGTCGCAAATCACCAGATCGTCGCCATGCCCCATCAGCATCAACGCGTGCATCACATCGGCTGACAGCCGTTGATCAATTCCTTTTAGCACATGACCTCACTTTACCGCCCCGGCAGCCATTCCCTTGATGATATAGCGCTCTAGAACCACGCCGATCACGATCAACGGCAAAATCGCCGCAAAACTTAATGCCGCCATCGACCACCACGAAATCCCCTGTGATCCGGTCTGACTGGCCACCATAACCGGCAAGGTATTGGCATGGGTCGAGGTTAGAAGTGCCGCAAAGAAATACTCGTTCCACGTCAGAACCAACGACAAGATCAACGCCGCCACCATCCCTGGCAGCGCAATCGGCAAAATGATCGTCAAGAACGCCCCCCAGACCGACAGCCCGTCTACCATCGCCGCCTCTTCCAACTCGGTCGGAATCCCGGAAAACTGATCCCGCATGATCCAGATCACAATCGGCAAAACCGTCAGCGTATACAGCAAAATCAACCCGATCCGCGTGTCCAGAAGCCCCAGCGCCTTGTACAAAACCAAAAACGGCAAGGCCAAAACCACCGGTGGCAAAATCAGCTGCGACAGGAAAAAGAACGAAATATCGTTGTTGCGCATGTAGCCAAACTTGTAGGAAAACCGCGATAGTCCATAGGCCGCCAGACTGCCCAAAACCACCGCCAGAAACGACGCCGACACCGAAGTGATCACCGAATTGAAAAAGCGTTTCATGAACTCGTCACGCACCGTCGATTCCGCGCCAATGGTGTCGGGCGACATCCCCAAGGATTTCCACCCCAACCATTTCGGCGTGTAATCCCACCACGGGATCATGTTTCCCTTCATCACGTCTGGCGCCATTTTAAAGCTGGTCGTGATGGTCCAATAAATCGGGAACAGACAGATCACCGCCCACAGGATCAGGGCTGCATAAATCGCCACCCGTCCGGTCCACCATTTTGCACGGTGGGACAGATCGGTGTTGCTGTCGTAGAAAATCTGCTCTGTCATGGGGTTATCTTTAACATATCAATACTTTGGCCTCATCCAACGGTCGGCCACCTTCATCAGGATCGTCATCGCCACCACGATGATCACCAGATAAACCATCGCAAGCAACGTGCCATAACCCACGTTCGACCGATCGCGATATTCACGGAAAATGAAACTCGTCACCGAGTCCGTCGCCCCCCCCGGCCCGCCAGAAGTGACGTTGATGATGATATCCGCCAGCTTTAGCTTAAAGATAATCCGGATCAAAATCGCCGTGATCGACACCGGCAACATCAACGGAAACGTCACCTCCCAGAACCCGCGCCACCCATTGGCACCGTCTACCTTGGCGGCTTCTTGCAGCTCTTTCGGGATCGCCTGCAACCCCGCCAAAATCATGATCATCATGAACGGAATGAACGTCCACGCATCCATGATCATGATCGTCAATTTGGCCATCCAGGGGCTACCAAAGAACGACGGTTCATCCCAGCCCAATGCCCGTGCCAGCCGCGCAAGCGGGCCAAACCGGATCTCCATCATGGATTTTCCCACCATCCACGACACCGCAACCGGTGACAGCATCAGCGGCATCAGAAAGGCGACACGAAAGAATTTGCGCGCCCGGATCTGGCTGTTCAGCAACAGCGCCAGCCCAAAGGCTATGGCGTATTCCACCACAATCGCCAAGGTATACCACACCATATTGCCCAGCGCGTTCCAGTAGAACGGGTCAGCCCACATCTGGCGTAAATTATCCAAGCCATTGAATTTGCGGCCATCCGGCGAAGAAAGGTTCCAATCGGAAAACGCGATCCCAATGCCGAATATCAGCGGAAACACCACCATCGACACCACGAACAACACCGCAGGCAGCACAAACAGCGCCCGCTTGCCCTGCTCGCCGCGCGTTAACACCTGCCCCCAACACAGGGCCACCGCCCACACCACATAGGCGAAAAGCGTTGGCCGCCATGTGGTGAACCCAAGCTCCAGCCGCCCCATCATCTGCAGCGTCTGCACAGCCGCCACCAGCACAAGAATGCCTGCCGCCGCCCACATGATCGCGCGACCAAAAGCCACCCGCCCAGAGGGGATATTGTCGTTGGTCACGACATGAAGAAGATCGCCATCACTGCTCATACTAACATGTTAGCGATGGTTTGCGCGTTGGGAAAGCAAACTTTGCAGCCCCCGTGCAATATCCCAAACAAAAAAGAGCGCGCAGTTTCCCGCGCGCCCCCGTAACCCGTCAAGGTGTTGAAATCACATCCCCAGGCTGGCTTTATACAGCGCGATTTGGCTGTCACGCCCGATCTGATCGGTGATCTTTTCCCAAGCCGCCGCAATCGCATCTGCGGTTTCCTGCGCACTTGCATATTGCCCGGCAAAGCCCTTGGCCAATTCATCCTCGGCAACCGAATAGTATTGGAAGATGCCCGGAATCCGTGGTTCAATCGCGGCGTTCGGGTGGTTGTAGCTATCAAGGTTCGACCCGAGATAATCTTCCACAAACGCCCGGTCATAGCCCGCCGCTTCCCACTCGTCATATTGGAACTGCGAGTTGCGATAGGGTTGGAAGCCCGAAGGATAGGCCGCCGTCCACAGCGAAAGATCTTTGCCGCCCAGATGGGCCGCCGCAGACCATGCCGCTTTCTTCTTCTTCTCGTCGCTGTCCACCCGCGCCATGACGTAAACGCCCCAGCCGATATAGGCCATGTTGGGCGCTACGTTCGGGCCAGAGGGCAACGTGTCCCACGCTTGGGTCGTGTTGTTCCAAACGTCATCCGACCCCGGCAGAACCGAGAACCCGACCACATCGCCGACAACCGAGCTGTCAGAAGTGCGGGCCGAAGACCCGACATCGCCCCACCACGACAGCATCGACCCGGTGCCCGCCAAGAACTGCTGGAACGCGGTGGTGCCCGGATCGGCGTTGATCTGATCGGCGGGCTGGGTGTCCATCACGTCCATCACGTCCTGGATCGCCCGCACGAAAGCCGGGTTGTTGACGCGCGGCTTCATGGTGTCGGCATCAAACAGCCATGCCTTGTCGTCAGGGTGCTTGGCATAGGCCGTGGCCCGGCTTTCAAGGAAGTAAAAGCCAAACCCGCCCCAGCCTTTCAGCGGGTCAAGATAACCATGCGCCGACCCACCGGTCAGCGGGTCTTTCTGGCCCTTGACCGCTTTGGTAAACGCCTGAACCTGCTGCCAGGTTGCGGGCGGCTCGGTCATGCCGGTTGCCGCCGAAATTGCCGGATCGGTCAGATAATCCTTGCGATAGCTAAAGGTGTGGCAGTCGCCATCAATCGAAATCCGGTAGGTTTTCCCACCCCACGTGCCAACCGGCGCTTTCAGATACCCCACATAATCGTCCATATCGATCTGGGTTTTCACCCAATCGGGCATTTCGGATGCAAGGCCCTTGCCGCAGACATCGCCCTCGAACGGCGCGCCCATTTCGGCAATGTCGAAATCAACGGTGCCCGTCGCAATCGCCTGCTGCAAACGCGCGTTGTAATCCGCCTGCGCCAGGTCGATCCAGTTGATCTTGGCACCGGTATAGGCTTCCCAAGGCTTCAGGAATCCGCGGAACAAGAAGTTGTGCAGGTTTTGGTTGTTCAGCCCCATGAACGTCAGCTCGACCCCGGCAAATTCGCCCTCGGCGACGTTGGCCTTGGTGGCTTCAAGACACATCTCACCGACTTTTTGCCAATCGGCATCGGTCGGCGACCCGGCACCCACACCCGGAATGGCAAGAATAGCGGCGCGCACATTGCCATGCGATTCTGCAAAGGCCGGGCGCATTCCCATGCCGCCCATCGCGGCCAAACCGCCAATACTTGCCACACCTTGCAGCAATCGCCGCCGGGTCAGGCCCGCGCGCACGACCTGATTATAAAGTTCAATTTTCATCAACAACCTCCCATTGATTTTCCGCCTTTTTGGCGTGGTCCGGCCCAAGGCTGGCTGACTTGCCCTGTTCAGGGTCATTTAGCCGACAAATTCCCCAGATCGGGTTCGGACCCCACCGAACATAAGTCAGCTTCTCAGCGTTCCGGAAACGAGTCAAGCATCTAACATGTTAGTATGGTTAGATGATGGACAGGGCGATTTTGCTGGGTTACGACTTTGAATTGACAAGGTGTCACGGTAGCGGCGTGGGGGAAGAATGGCCGAAGTTACGATCCGCGATCTGCGCAAAGCATATGGCGCGCACCCCGTTGTTCATGGCGTCAACGTCGATATCCCCGATGGCGAATTCGTCGTGCTGGTCGGCCCTTCTGGCTGCGGCAAATCTACCTTGCTGCGGATGATTGCCGGGCTGGAAGGTATCACCTCCGGCACCATTTCCATCGGCGACCGGGTAGTGAACAACCTGCCTCCGGCCGAACGCGATATTGCCATGGTGTTCCAGAACTACGCACTTTACCCCCATAAAACCGTCGCCGCCAACATGGGTTTCGCGTTGAAAATGGCCAAGATGGATAGGGCCGAGATTGACACCCGTGTTGCCCGCGCCGCCGAAATTCTGGGCCTGCAACCCTACCTCGCCCGCTTCCCGCGCGAACTGTCCGGTGGCCAGCGTCAGCGCGTCGCCATGGGCCGCGCCATTGTCCGCAACCCGCAGGTGTTCTTGTTCGACGAGCCGCTGTCCAACCTCGACGCCAAATTGCGCGTCCAGATGCGCTCTGAAATTCGCGAGCTACATCAACGTCTTGGTACCACCACAGTCTATGTCACCCATGATCAGATCGAGGCCATGACCATGGCCGACCGCATCGTGGTGATGCGTGATGGCCGCATCGCCCAGATCGGTGCGCCGCTGGAACTTTACGATCATCCCGCCAACGTCTTCGTTGCCGGGTTCATCGGTTCGCCCTCAATGAACCTGCTTGAAGGCGTCGTGCGCAAGACTTCATCGGGCGTGGTTGTCGATGTCGAAGGCACCACCCTGCCAGCCCCCGTGCTTCCCGGTGCAAACGAAGGCCGCCGGGTGATTTTCGGCATCCGGCCTGAACACCTGACCCTGTCCGACAGTGGCATCGCCGCCACCGTCGTCGTGGTTGAACCCACCGGTTCCGAAACCCATGTCGTCTTGCGCTTTGGCAGCCGCGAAATCGTCGCCGTCTTCCGCGAACGCCACGCTTTCCGCCCCGGCCAGACCGTCCACCTGGCCCCCGAACCCGGCATGGCCCACCTGTTCGATGCCGAAAGCGGAGACCGTATCGAATGACCCGCACTCTTCTGTGCTACGGTGACAGCAATACCCACGGTTCGATGCCGATGGCCGATCTTGGGTCTTCTGGCCGCTTTGGCCGCGATCAACGCTGGCCCAGCCTGATGGCCCGCGACCTCGCCGATTGGCAGGTGATCGAAGAAGGCCATCCCGGCCGCACCACCGTTCACGACGACCCGATCGAGGGCGCGCACCGCAACGGCCTGACCATCCTGCCGTCCATTCTCGAATCCCACCGCCCGCTGGATGCCGTCCTGCTGATGCTTGGCACCAATGACCTGAAAGGGCGCTTTTCGGTGAACGCCACCGATATCGCCCTGTCGCTGGAACGGCTGATTGCTGTCATCCGCGCCTTCACCAATAACCCACAGATTTTGCTGGTCGCCCCGCCGCCGATTCTGGAAACCGGCCCGCTGGCCGAGATGTTCGAAGGTGGTGCCGCCAAATCCCAAACTCTTGGGGCGGCCATCGCCAAGGCCGCCAAACGCTCGGATGTCGCGTTCTTTGACGCCGCCGACCATATCGCCGTCTCTCCGATCGACGGCATCCATTACAACGCCGCCACCCATGCGACACTCGCCCTTGCGCTCGCCCGCGCGGTGCGGCACCATTTTGGCTAACCGGGGGACACCATGCTTAAAAACCTAGACAACCGCCTGAATGCCGAGGTGCTTTATGCCCTGCGCGCCATGGGCCACGGCGACACACTGGTGATTGCCGACACCAACTTTCCGTCCGACAGTATCGCCCGCGAAACCGTTCTGGGTGACCTTCTGCGCATGGATAACCTGACCTGCGCCCAAGCGGTCGAGGCGGTGCTTTCGGTCCTGCCGCTAGACACTTTCGTCGATGATTTCGCTGGCCGCATGGAAGTTGTCGGTGACCCCACCCGTATCGAGCCGGTCCAAGCCGAGGTGCAGGCTGCCATCGACGCCGCCGAAGGCCGCCCGCGCCCAATGATCAGCATCGAGCGCTTTGATTTCTACGACCGCGCCAGACAAGCCTACGCCGTCATCCAGACCGGCGAGCGTCGGTTCTACGGCTGCTTCATCTTCCGCAAAGGCGTGATCGCGCCCGAGGCGCAATAGATGGCCAAAGTCGTCGTCCTTGGCGTCTTTGTCGCCGACACCGCCTACCGCGCCACGCGTGCCCCGCGCATGGGCGAAACCATCATGGGCCAAAGCTTTGCGCTTGGGCCGGGCGGCAAAGGCTCTAACCAAGCGGTCGCCGCCGCTATGGCCGGGGCAGAAACCCATTTCATCTCGCGCCTTGGCCGCGACCCTTTTGCCGATATGGCGCTGGCAACATGGGCAAAAGCAGGCGTTATCCCCGCCATCACCCAGCATTCCGATAGCTACACTGGCGCCGCCTATATCTTTATCGAAGATGCCACCGGCAACAACGCCATCATCATCTGCCCCGGCGTTGCCAGCACCATTTCGATCGCCGACATCGACGCCCGCACCGACCTGATCCGCAGCGCCGCCGTATTCATCACCCAGCTTGAACAACCGCTTCCCGCCGCAATGCGCGCCTTGCAGATCGCCCGCGCCGCTGGCGTGCGCACCATCCTTAACCCCGCACCAGCTGCGCCGTTGCCCGACGGCATGCTGGCACTTTGCGATTACGTCACGCCCAACGAATCCGAAGCCGAGGCGCTGACCGGCCTGCCCGTTGCTTCGATCGACGATGCGATCGCCGCCGCCAAAGCACTGCGCGCCGCCGGGGCCGGGGCCGCCATTATCACGCTGGGGGCCAACGGTGTGCTGTATCACGACGCCACCCAAACCGTGCACGTCCCGGTGATATCTGCAGGCCCCGTGGTAGAGACCACCGGCGCTGGCGATGCCTTCAATGGCGGTTTCGCCGCCGCCCTTGCCGCCGGTGCAGACCCCGTCGCCGCCGCCCGTTTCGGTTGCGCCACCGCAGGCATTTCCGTCACCCGTCCCGGCACCGCGCCGTCGATGCCATCACTGGCCGAAATCAACGCTCTGCTGGCCCGCACCTAATCCCGCCCCCGCTGCCAACCGCCTTCGGCGCGAGAATATTTAGACAAGAAAAAGCCGTTCCTTGCGTTTTCTTTCTGGCTTGAATATCCCCGCCGGAGGCACCTTCCTTTGGCCAAAGGCAACCATGATCACCCGCCACCACCAAAAAGGCGATGCCGCCAGCACGGCGATTTATTCCCCCTGCCAGGCCTACCGCTATGCGCTGACTCGCACTTGGGATGCCACAGCACCCAAAGTCATGTTTGTGATGCTGAACCCCTCCACCGCCACCGAAACCCAAAACGACCCCACGGTTGAACGCTGCGAACGCCGGGCGCGGACCTTGGGGTTCGGTGCGTTTCGGGTGACCAATATTTTCGCTTTCCGGGCCACCGACCCCCTGATGATGCGCGCGCAACCCGATCCAACCGGCCCGCAGAACGATGCCACCATCGTCGACGGTGCCGTTTGGGCCGACAGGATCATCTGTGCGTGGGGCACGCATGGCGCGCACCTGAATCGTGGCCCTCAAATCGAAGCGTTGCTGCGGGCCACCAATCAACCACTTTATCACCTTGGCCTGACGCTTGGAGGCCAGCCTAAACACCCGCTTTACATTGGCTATGACCGCCAACCCGAGCTTTGGGCCACGCACCGCCCGAAATGAAAAACGGATGGCACGGAGATATCCGCCTCACCCCATCTTGCGCGTGAACTAAGCGGCAATCCCAACACTCAGCCGGATCGAGGCCGCCGTCAGCCC
>JBAVTI010000190.1:0-12172 GCA_049696055.1 Paracoccaceae bacterium
TAAGCGGCGGGTCGGTTTTGGTGGTTGGGGGGGGAGCGGTGCGCAATGAATGCACACCCTACCGCTGGTAAATGACAACGGGGGTGGCATCTAAGGCAGCCGGGTAGAGACCGTGGGGTAGGAAAACCATCGCCCCGCCAAAGCGTTCGCCGCGCGCGGGGTTGATGACGAGGGTGTCGCCGGGATTGGCGCGGTGCTTATGTAGGGAATGGTGGGGCATGGGATGGGCTGCGTTGGCGGGAGCTTGTAGCACGCGTATTGGGTGCAGTAGGTGGTTGATATTGTGTGTTTTTTCGTTCTTTGTCAGGAAACTTACAAGTGGTCTCATACGCCCGAACCCCTCGCGCGGACGGGGGGGGTGAGGCAGGCAGCGGGAGTTGGCGCTAGTTGTAGGATGCGTGATTTCACGCACCGCTGGCAGAGGGCATTTCCACCCGCAAAACTTTCAACATAACTTATTTAGGACGCTGCCAAAGTCACTGGCAATGTTTTACTCAAGAATTGTGGGCTTACCTCGTTAATACGCCTACACATTTCCTGCACAGACGCCTTAACCTCGCTAGAACAATCGCGCAGTTGCTTCACCAGTTCCGACTGCGTCGTTTGGTTATTTAGGACTCGCATTAGAACAATTGACGCCCAACGCGGCGCTGATGCGACAATATCAGGAAAGACCGCGATAAGCGCACGGACATATGAGCTATCATCAACGGACTCTGCGGCGTGAATAAGCGAAAACATGCCGTCGTCATATCTAGCACGATCCGAGAGAAGCATCAGTAGATCGCGCGGCAAACGCGTGTCCGCCGCAGTCAGAAGTTCGTTTACAGCAATGTCGACGAAAGACGGGCGCGCACCTTCAATTTCGATTTCGCGTTGCAAGCCTACAAGGATTTGCTCATACATTCGTTTCACCACCGTCACTTTGCGAAAATTGTGGGATGGTTGACCCTATTCATCTGTATCAGACTTTGCAAACTAGACCGGGAATTGCAGGGCGGGTTTGCGTCAGGTGGCGGATTTGGCCCGTTCTGCGCCCTCGACAATCGCTTGCCGCAGTTTCTTTTCCAGCGCCTCTTGCCGGGATTTGGCGTGCAGTTTCAGGCCAAACATGTCTTTGACATAGAAGCTGTCCACCACCTGCGCCCCAAAGGTCGCGATGACGGCAGAAGCGATATAGATGTTATTGGCGGCCAAGGTGCGGGTCAGATCATAGAGCAGGCCGGGGCGATCGCGGGTATCGACCTCGATGATGGTATAGATCTCGGAGCCTTCGTTGTCGAAGGTGATATGGGTGGGAAAGCGGAACTCGCGTTCGCGTTTCTTGACCTTGTCACGGTCGGCCAATGCCTCACGCGGCAGCACTTCGCCCTTCAGGGTCTTGTCGATGGTTTGGCGCAGGCGCGGCAGGCGCGACACCTCGTAGGGGTGGCCGTCGGCATCCTGAACCCAGAACACGGCGGTGGCGTAGCCGTCTTTCGAGGTATAGGTGCGGGCATCCACGACGTTGGCGCCAACAAGGGCCAAAGCCCCGGCCAGACGCGAGAATATGCCCGGATGATCGGCCAGCGCGAAACAGGCACGGGTGGCGTCGCGTTCCGGTTCGGGGTGCAGGTCGATGCGAATTTCGTCAGTGCCGAGACCTTGCAGCAGGCGGGCAAACACCGCTTGGGTTTCGGTCAGAAGGCCCTGCCAATAGGGCGCATAGTGGCGGGCCAATTCGGCGCGCAGATCTTTGGCATCCCAATCGGCAAGCCGTTCGCGCAGCAGGCGTTTGGCCTCGTCTTCGCGGTTTTCGCGGTTGATCGATTCCAGCCCGCCTTCCAGTGCGTCGGCGGTATCGCGGTGAAGCTGGCGCAGCAGCATGGCTTTCCAGTTGTTCCAGGTTCCGGGGCCAACGCCGCGAATGTCGCACACCGTCAGCACGGTCAACAGATCAAGGCGTTTGCGGGTTTTCACCGCCTTGGCAAAATCGCGCACGGTGCGCGGATCGCCAATATCGCGTTTCTGCGCCATATCGGACATCAGCAGGTGATAGCGCACCAGCCATTCCACCGTTTCAGATTCCTCAGGCGTCAGCCCCAAGCGCGGGGCGATGCGGCGGGCGAGTTGTGCGCCGATGATCGAATGGTCTTCGGGCCGCCCCTTGCCGATATCATGCGTCAGCAGCGCCACGAAAATGACCTTGCGGTTGACGCCTTCCTTGAGGATGCGGCTGACCAGCGGCAACTCTTCGATCAGCTCGCCGCGTTCGATCTGCGCCAGAGTCGAGATGCATTGGATGATGTGTTCGTCGACGGTGTAGTGATGGTAGACGTTGAACTGCATCATCGCCACGATGGGTTCAAATTCCGGAATGAACGCGCCCAGCACGCCCAACTCGTTCATCCGCCGCAAGGCGCGTTCGGGGTTGCCGTGCTTTAGCATCAGGTCAAGAAAGATGGTGATCGCCTCGGGGTCGGCGCGCATGTCGTCATCAATCAGGTCAAGGTGGGCGGCGATCACCCGCATCACATTGGGGTGCAGCAAATAGCCGGTGCGCAGCGCCTCTTCAAACACCCGCAGCAGGTTCAGCTTATCCTTGAGGAAGGTGGCGGGGCTGACGGCATCAATCCGGCCCTGCACCACTTTGAAACCGGCACGCACCTTTTTGTGTCGGCGAAAAAAGCCCATAAGCGTGGGTTCGCTTTTGGCATGCCGCGCTTCAAGCTGGGTCAGGAAAACCCGCGTCAACTCGCCTACTTTGGTGGCGTGGCGGAAATAATCCTGCATGAACAGTTCGACATCGCGCCGCCCGGCGGCATCGCGATACCCCATCCGCGCGGCCACCTCGACCTGCATGTCAAAGGTAAGCTGGTCGACGGGCCTGCCGGCGATGTAATGCAGATGGCACCGCACCGCCCACAGAAAGTCTTCGGCGCGGGTGAAGGTATCGTATTCTTCGCGCGTCAAGAGGCCCGCCGCGACAAGCCCCTCGGCCGACGGCACCCGGTGCAGGTATTTGCCGATCCAATACAGGGTTTGCAGGTCGCGCAGACCGCCTTTGCCCTCTTTGATGTTCGGCTCTAGCACATAGCGTTGCCCGCCTTGGCGCTTGTGCCGTTCGGCACGTTCGGCAAGCTTGGCCTCAATGAATTCGGGGCCGGTATTGCGAAACAGATCTGACCAGAGTTTATCATTCAATTCGGTGGCAAGGGTTTGGTCGCCCGCCAGAAAGCGGTGCTCCAGCAGGGCGGTTCGTATGGTGATATCCTCGCGCCCCAGACGGATACAGTCTTTGACCGTCCGGCTGGCATGACCCACCTTCAGTTTCAGATCCCACAGCATGTAAAGCATCGACTCGATCACCGATTCCGCCCACGGAGTGATTTTCCAAGGCGTCAGAAACAACAGGTCGACGTCGGAATGCGGTGCCATTTCGGCGCGGCCATAGCCCCCCACAGCCAGCACGGCGATACGTTCGGATTCAGTTGGCGAGGGCAGGGGGTGCAAATGCAGCATGGCCACCTGTAGCGCCACGGTCACCAGACCATCGGTGAGGTACACCTGTGCGCGCGTCAGGGGGCGGGAATCGGTTGGGTGCGCCTTGAATGCCGCCGCAAGGGCCGCGTTGCCGCTTGCCTTGGCGGCGGCAAGGTGTCGCACGGCAATCGCGCGGGCGGCCTTGTGATCAGCAGCGGCGCTGATTTCGGTGCCAATGTCTTGTAACAGCGCGCGGGGGACGATGATGTCGTCCCCCGGCAAGATCAAATGTGGCATGTGGTCAGAAGCCAGCCCCGGCAAAGCTGCGCGGTGCGGGGTCGATCACTGTCATCTGGTTATTGGCAATCTGCGCCACGGCAAGACCCCGTTCGTTGGTGCCATCGGGACGCAGGCGGAAGATGCCGTTGACGCCGACAAAACCAGAGCCTTGGGTAAGGGCTGCGCCGGTTAAGGCATTGGATTTGCCTTGTTTCACCAGCGCGCCGATCGCCGCGATGCCATCATAGGCGAGGCCGGAAATCGGATGCGGTGCCTCGCCAAAAGCGGCCTGATAGCGCGCTTGGTATTGCTGATAAAGCGAGGGGTCCGGCAAAGCGAACCAGCCGCCCTGAACGCCCGGCAAGGCCAAGGTGGCCGACGGAATATCCCAGCGGGTAAGGCCGATGAAACGGGTGACATCCGGGGACACCTGATTGTCGCGCAAAAGCTGGGTCAGCAGCGGCAGCGCGCCTGCGGTATCGGCGGTCAGAAACATTGCCTGGGCCGAACTGTTGCGTGCCGATGCCGCAATGCCCGGAGCCGCATTCATGATGCCGTTTTGCGAGAATTCGTAGCCAGCGGTGGCAACAACCTGCCCCCCGGCGCGGGCAACACCCTGCTGGATCGCGTTTTTGCCGATTTCACCTGCCGGATTTTGGTCATGGACCACCATGATCCGGGTTTTTCCGGTGCGCACGGCGTAAGATGCCAGACGGTCGGCAGTGTTCTGGAAGGTTGGCCCAAGAACAAAAACGTTGCCCCCGGCAATATCGGTGTTGTTCGAAAAGCTGAGAACATTGATCCCGCGCCCTGCGACGGCGACACCAGCTGCGTTCGCCTCTTGTGCAAAGACCGGGCCCAAAATGATCAGAGCCCCTTCATCCACCGCTTTGAGCGCCATCGCCTGCGCCTGACCGGGTTGCCCGGCAGTCGGGTAAACCCGCAGATCAATCTTGACGTTGCCCAGATCAGAGATCGCAAGCTGTGCGGCGTTTTGCAGGCTGCGGGCCAGTAACTCGTCGCTGGCTTGCCCGGAACCCGCAGGAACAAGCAAAGCCACCGGAATGGGTTTCGATGTATCGACGCTTGGGCCACCGCTGTTGGGGGCGCCGACCGGGGTGCAGGCGGTCAAGGCGATGGTCGCAAGGGCGGCGGCCAAGCGGCCTGCCTTCTTGCGGGCAAGGTTGAAAACAGACAACATAGATAATTCCTCACTCCCAGGGGCGCAGCAGACGCCGCAAGGTTAAGCGTTTCGGGTGGGGAAGTAAACTTGTCAGGGGAAGCGGATCATGACCATCGGCGACACAAAGCCGCAGCTGCGCCCGCTATCGCCTGGGTTGCATTTTGTCGCCACGCCGATTGGGGCGGCGCGGGATATCACATTGCGGGCGCTGGATATTCTGGCCTCGGCCGATGTGTTGGCGGCGGAAGATACCAGAACTTTGCGCCACCTGATGGAGATCCACGGCGTGGCTTTGGGCAGCCGGCCGCTGCTTGCGTACCATGACCATAACGGCGAAGCGATGCGCCCGCGCCTGTTGCGGGCCTTGGCCGAAGGCAAGTCTGTGGCCTATGCGTCGGAAGCGGGAACCCCTTTGGTCGCCGACCCCGGTTACCAACTGGCACGGGCGGCGATCAAGGATGGTCATCCCGTTCTGGCCGCGCCCGGGCCATCGGCGGTGTTGGCCGCACTTATGGTGGCCGGGCTTCCCAGCGACCGCTTCATGTTTGTGGGCTTTGCGCCGCCGACGGCGGGGGCAAGGGCGAAATTTCTGGCAGAACTGGCGCAGATCCCGGCGACGTTGGTGTTTTACGAATCACCTAAACGCGTTGGGAGAATATTAAGGGAAATGGTGACATGCTTTGGTGAGGATCGGGATGCTGTGGTGTGCCGGGAACTTACCAAGCGATTCGAGGAGGTGTCGCGCGGCACTTTGGGCGAATTGGCCGGGGCGTTTGCGGATCGCGTGGTGAAGGGTGAAATCGTTGTGTTGGTGGACCGGCGGCGCGGGGCATTGGCCGACGCCGCGACAATGGAGGAAGCGTTGGTGGTGGCTTTGAAGACCCATTCGGTCAAGGATGCCGCAGCGCAAGTGGCGGCGGTTCTGGGGTTGCCGCGGCGTGACGTCTATCAAGTGGCATTGAAACTGGCGGAGGGCGAATGAGCGGTTTGGTTTCCTATCATGCTGGTCTTGCTGCAGAAGCGGCAGTGGCGCAGCTTTATTCCAGATCTGGCCGACCGATCGCCGCGACCCGCTGGCGTGGTACTGCCGGGGAAATCGACTTGATCGCCCGTGATGGGG
This sequence comes from Paracoccaceae bacterium, assembly GCA_049696055.1. Taxonomy (GTDB): domain Bacteria; phylum Pseudomonadota; class Alphaproteobacteria; order Rhodobacterales; family Rhodobacteraceae; genus JBAVTI01. Next base: position 6,045 of record JBAVTI010000190.1, read on the forward strand.
CCGAGGTGATCTTTATCGAGGTCAAGAAAAGTGCCACCCATGCTTTGGCAGCAGAACATCTGACGCAAAGGCAGATGGCGCGGATTTACGCCTCTGCATCCGAATTCCTGGCGGGCGAACCTGCCGGGCAGAATACCGAGGCGCGGTTTGACGTGGCCTTGGTCGACGAGGTTGGGCGGATTGAGATACTTGAGAATGCTTTCGCGGCTTGAGGGCCTGTGATTGCATCCGGTCGCAGCATGCGGCATCTAGGGGTGTCAATTGGAGAGATGCTCATGGGCCTGAAAGTTGCGCTGCAGATGGACCCGATCGGGTCAGTGAACATCAACGCTGACAGCACGTTCCGGATTGCGCTTGAAGCGCAGGCGCGCGGGCATTCCCTGTTTTTCTATACACCAGACCGGCTGGCGTTTGTCGAAGGCCGGGTGATGGCGCGCGGCTGGCCTATCGAGGTGCGGCGCGAGGTTGGTAACCATGTAACCTACGGCGAAGAGACCGAAGTGGACTTGGGCGAATACGATGTGGTCTGGCTGCGGCAGGATCCGCCGTTTGACATGGGCTATATCACCACCACGCATCTGTTAGAGATCATTCATCCCAAGACGCTGGTGGTGAACGACCCATTCTGGGTGCGCAATTCGCCGGAGAAATTGCTGGTTCTGCGCTTTCCTAGCCTGATTCCCCCGACGGCGATTGCCCGCGATCTGGCGACGATTCGCGCTTTCAAGGCGCGGCATGGCGATATCATCCTAAAACCGCTTTATGGCAACGGCGGTGCGGGTGTGTTCCGGCTGGACCCGAACGACCGCAATCTGGCGTCGCTGCACGAGATGTTTACCGGGATGAACCGCGAACCGCTTATTGTGCAGAAATTCCTGCCTGATGTCTCTAAAGGCGACAAACGCGTTATCCTGGTGGATGGCGAGCCGGTTGGGGCGATCAATCGGGTGCCAATGGAAGGCGAGACCCGATCAAATATGCATGCCGGCGGGCGGCCCGAACAGGTGGGGCTGACGGCACGGGATATCGAAATTTGTGCGACAATTGGCCCGGTTTTGCGTGAAAAAGGCCAGGTTTTTGTCGGAATTGACGTGATTGGCGACTATCTGACCGAGATCAATGTCACGTCGCCGACGGGTATCCAAGAGTTGGAGCGGTTCGATGGCACCAATACGGCCGAACGCATTTGGCAGGTGATCGAGGCGAAACGCGGGCTTTAGAACGCCCGCTGCGGCAGGAAGTGATGATCAGCTTTTGGTGCCAATGGCCAACCGATAGCTGACTGCTTCGGCGATATGGGGTTGGCGCACATCGTTTGATCCTTCCAGATCGGCGATCGTGCGGGCCACCCGAAGCACCCGGTGATACCCGCGCGCCGAAAGCCCAAAGCGTTCCGCCACCCGCACTAAAAGCGCGCGCCCCTCGGGGTCTGGGGCGGCGATTTGTTCAAGCAAAACCCCTTCGGCATCGGCGTTGACACGGGTGTTGGGGTGATTTGCGAACCGCGCGGTTTGGCGATTGCGCGCCGCCGCCACCCGCAGCGCAACCGTGGCCGAGGTATCGCCCGAGGCAGGCAAATCAAGATCGGTATAGGCCACAGGCGGCACTTCGATGCGCAAATCAAAGCGGTCCATCAACGGGCCAGAGATGCGGCCCAAATAATCGTCGCCACAAATAGGCACTTTGGCGCAGGCCCGCGAAGGATCGGCCAAGTAGCCGCATTTGCAGGGATTTGCCGCGGCCACCAGCAAAAAACGGCAGGGGTAGCGCACATGCGCATTGGCGCGCGCAACCACCACTTCGCCGTTTTCAATCGGTTGACGCAGGGTTTCCAGCACGGGTCTTGGAAATTCGGGAAACTCGTCCATGAACAGCACGCCATTGTGGGCAAGGCTGATTTCGCCCGGTTTGGCGCCCCGCCCGCCCCCGACAATCGCCGCCATTGACGCGGTATGGTGTGGCTCGCGGAATGGGCGGGCGCGGCTGATGCCGCCTTCGGACAGCAACCCCGCCAGCGAGTGAATCATCGAGGTTTCAAGTGCCTCGGCGGCAGAAAGCGGGGGCAGGATGCCGGGCAGGCGGGCGGCAAGCATTGATTTCCCCGAACCCGGCGAGCCGACCATCAGCACATGGTGGCGGCCCGCAGCGGCAATTTCCAATGCCCGTTTGGCGCGTTCCTGCCCCTTTACATCGCGGAAATCACGACCGATGGGGCCAAGCTGCACTTCGCCGGCTTCGGCAGGGGTCAGTGGCGCTTGGCCGGTAAAATGGCGCACCACCTCATCCAGCGAATTGGCAGCAAGGACTTGGGTGGCGCCCACCCAAGCCGCTTCGGCACCACAAGCCTTGGGGCAAAGCAGCGCGCAGTCGGCCTCGGCGGCGGCCATTGCGGCAGGCAAGGCACCGATCACCGAAATCAGGCGTCCGTCCAAGGAAAGCTCGCCCAGAGCCACAGTATGTTCGACGTCATCTTTGGGGATGATTTCCAACGCCGCAAGCAAAGCCAGCGCTATCGGCAAATCGAAATGAGAGCCCTCTTTGGGCAGATCGGCGGGCGAAAGGTTAACCGTGATCCGCTTGGACGGCAGTGCGATCGACATCGACGCCAGCGCCGCGCGCACCCTTTCGCGCGCTTCGGAGACCGCTTTGTCTGGCAAGCCCACGATGGAAAACGATGGCAAGCCAGCGGCAACGGCACATTGCACCTCGACAATGCGCGCTTCGACCCCTTCGAAGGCCACCGTATACGCCCGAGCTACCATTCGCGTCCCACCATTCCCGCCCAGCCGTTCACATTGGTTAACGGCTAGGCGGGAATGGTTTACGATTGGTAAATGCGGATGAATTTTGGCCAGGCTTCGGGGTCTGCGACAGTTTTGTCGCGGCAAAAGGCATTGCAAAAGCCGTAGGTGTTACCGCCAAGGGCCATGAAATGGGTGGCCGGCTTGTCGGAATAGGGGCAGGTGGCGTTGACCGAAGGGCCGTTTGGCACCGCTTGGGCAGGCAAAACCATGGGGCCGGGCCAAGGCCGCTGCGGGTAATCCCGGCGGTAAAATTCCTGATCGGCACCATCCGCCATGCCCATGGCACGCCAACGCCGGAACGACGGATGTGCGAGATGTGCCGCGACATAGGCGGCGGCATCGGGGCCAACAGGCAGGTTATAACCGGCGATGCGGGCAGCAACGGGGGCAAAAAAGACATCTGCTGCGCTGTAGTCACCGCACAACCACGGGCCTTTTGGTTTGGTTTGCCCGCGTGCCCAGGCCCAAAGGCTTTGCAGACGGTCAAGGTCGGCCAGAACGGCCTCGGTTGGCGCGCAATCTTGATAGCTGACGCGCAGATTCATCGGGCAGTGGCCGCGCAGGGCGGTGAAACCTGCATGCATTTCGCAAGCCAGAACCCGTGCAATCGCGCGCGCATTTGGGTCATGGGGCCAAAGCCCCGCCTCTGGGTGGCGCGAGGCCAATTCCTCGGCAATGGCCAGGCTTTCGGGCACAACGGTGCCTTCAGGGGTGCGCATTGCCGGCACAGTGCGGGCCGGGAAAAAGCCTTGCAACAGCTTGGGAAGTTCGTCGGTGTAAAGCCGGGCTTTTTGGGTGTTCACAGGAATATCAAAGGCATCAAAAAGCAGCCAGCCGCGCAAAGACCAGCTGGAATAGGCGCGATCACCAATGGCAAGATCGTAGGGCATAAGAGTCTCCGCTTGAGTTCACGCGACTTTAGGGGGCGGTGGGCAAAGGTCAAAGCGCAGATTTGTGCGCAGTTGCATCACGGAATGTGATTGATCGTCTCGGCCTTCCAGGCGTTGTCAAACACAAGCGTGGTCACGGAAAGATTGTCGATCTGGTGACCAAGTGCTTGATATGCGGTCACATCCAGCGCCGTCTGCACCTGTGTCAGGATCACGCCGACGTGAGCAACAAGGATGATGTCGCGCCCGGCGTGGTCGTGCAATATCTGCGACACCGCTGCCCCAACGCGGGCGGAAACCGCATTCCAGCTTTCGCCGTTCGGGGGGGCGATGTCGCCGGGTTCTTCCCAATATTTGCGGCTGAGGGTGGGGTGGGTTTCGGACACTTCGGTGAAATGCCTGCCGTCCCAATCGCCAAAGTTAAATTCGCGCAGCGCGGGAAGGTGGGGCAGCCGATGGCGACCATGGCCCACAGCATCCGCCGTTGCCGCAGCACGGATCAGGTCTGACGACACCAGAACCGCATCCTGCGGCAGATAGGCATTCAGTCGGGCAATGCGGGCGGTATCGGACAAATCGGCAGGCACGTCGCGCCAACCGACAAAGGTTTTTTCATGCGTCGGCCCATGGCGCACCCACCAAAACCGGGTCATGCCATGCTCTTGGGCAGTTTGCCCTTCAGCACCAATGGCAACCCCGCGATCACGGCTATGACAAGCCCGGCGTCGCGGGCCAGCGCTTGGTTCAGGCGGCCCTGAGCATCGCGGAACCGCCGCGCCAGCGCGTTTTCCGGCACAATAGCCCAGCCAACCTCGTTGCTGACCACCACGACAGGCGATGCGCAGCACGCAATCGCCGCCAAAAGAGCGGCGCTTTCAGCCTCGAGATCGCCCTCGGCAAGCATATGGTTGGTCAACCACAGCGTCGCGCAATCGACCAGCACTACCGACCCCGCGCGCACCGCCGCCAAAGCACCGCCGAGATCACGCGGGGCCTCGACCGTTTGCCAATCAGGCCCCCGGTCGGTTCGATGGGCGGCGATGCGGGCGTGCATTTCGTCATCCCAGGCCTGGGCGGTGGCGATGTAGATGCGCGGGTGGCCTGGCGCGGAAACCAGCCGCTCCGCCAGATGTGATTTGCCAGAGCGCGCCCCGCCAATCACCAATGAAAGCTGCGGTAGAGATTCTGATTTGAGTTTTGATCCAGTCACCGCTTTGCCTCGTAGATCTTTGGAACAGCTAAATAGCTGACAGGGGGTTGTTATGGCACTTGACGGATATAACGATCAAACCATGTCCCGCCAAGCAATGAAGGCGGAACTACTGGATGCCGAAACCGAATTGCGCCTGGCCTATGCATGGCGTGACCAGCGTGATGAGGCGGCGCTGCATCGGTTGATCACGGCCTATATGCGGCTGGCGATTTCAATGGCGTCGAAGTTTCGCCGCTATGGCGCGCCGATGAACGACCTGATCCAAGAGGCGTCGCTTGGCCTGATGAAAGCGGCCGACAAGTTTGACCCTGATCGCGGTGTGCGATTTTCGACCTATGCGGTGTGGTGGATCAAGGCGAGCATTCAGGACTATGTAATGCGCAATTGGTCGATGGTGCGCACCGGATCGACCTCTAGCCAGAAGTCATTGTTTTTCAATCTGAAACGGGTGCAAGCCAAGTTGGAACGCGAAGCGTCGCAGCGCGGCGAGCGGCTGGATGGCCACCAATTGCGCGAATTGGTGGCGCATGAGGTCGGCGTGTCGCTTGCCGATGTCGAGATGATGGAGGGGCGTCTTTCGGGGTCTGACTATTCGTTGAACGCCACGCAATCGTCCGAGGACGAGGGGCGCGAGTGGATTGATGCATTGGAAGATGAGGGCGTGCAGGCTGCCGAAGTGGTTGAGGCGTCGCACGATACCGATGCCTTGCGCGGGTGGCTGCTAAAGGCGATGGGTGGCCTGAACGCGCGTGAGCGGTTCATCGTGACCGAGCGAAAACTGCGTGACGAGGGGCGGACGCTGGAATCTTTGGGGGCCGAGTTGGGGCTGTCGAAAGAGCGGGTGCGCCAGTTGGAAGCCGCCGCTTTTGCCAAGTTGAAACGCAGCCTTGAGGGGCAGACGCAAGAGGTCTATCACTTTTTGGGATGAAGATCCCGAGTGCCATCCTGTGTGTTACGCTGATTCTTGCCGGTTCCGCAGGGGCGGGGCAAATTGATCCGGCAGCTTTGGATGCGTTGCCACCCGCCGATGTGGTGATCTTGGGCGAGGTGCATGACAACCCGACACATCACGCGCATCAGGCCCGCGCGGTTGCGGCGCTTGGCCCAAAGGCGTTGGTGTTTGAGATGCTGACACCAGAACAGGCGGCCATGATGCCTGTGGATCGGTCTGACCCGGTGGCGCTTGCGGCGGCACTGGGTTGGGATAGCGGTGGGTGGCCG
>JBAVTI010000191.1:0-9410 GCA_049696055.1 Paracoccaceae bacterium
TCAAACGCCAGTTCCGGCCCGGTTGCGATCACCAGATAGTCATAGGAAATCGACTGCCCGTCGACCAACTGAATGCGGTTCTCCTCGGGATGCAGCTTTTCGGCGGCAACGGGGATGAAATTGATCCCCTTTTTCTTCATCGTCGGCACCAGATCAACGGTGATGTCTTCGCGCTTGCGCCAGCCCACTGCGATCCACGGGTTCGAAGGGACAAAGTGATATTTCGGATCCTTCGTCACCACCGTAATGGTGTCTTCCGGCCGCATCTGATCTTTCATCTCATAGGCCATAATTGACCCGCCGAGCCCTGCCCCCAACACAACGATATGCGCCATGATATATTCCTCCCAATCCGTCCGATGTTACTTTGCCGCAAAACATATAGACAAATATGAATTTGACAAAGAAGAATCTCTTGCGACAAATTATACTCCAGGAACACCAAAAAGGGGCGCCGGAATTTCCAGCGCCCCCTATCAGAGAATTCACAGATCGAAAGGCCCGAAGGCCCAACCCTTATTGCGGAATATCGCCCACAATACCCTCAACGTAGAAGTTCATGCCCGCAAGGGTGCCATCATCCGCCTTCTCGCCCTCCGCCAGCCAGGCCGAGCCATCTTGCTTGTTCAGCGGCCCGGTGAAGGGATGATATGATCCGTCGCCGATAGCTGCCGCCAACGCCTCGGCTTCGGCTTTCACTTCGGCGGGAACTGCTTCGGTGATGTCACCGATTTTCACTTCGCCGCCACCAATACCGGCCCAGGTATCTTTCTGCTCATAGGTGCCGTCCAGCAGCGCCTGCACGCGCTCGACATAATAGGGGCCCCAATTGTCGATGATCGCCGACACGCGGGGCGCAGGCTTGTATTCCGCCATATCCGATGCCTGACCAAAGCCGATCACGCCGGGGGTTTTCGCCGCTTCTGCCAACGGTGCGGTCGAATCGGTGTGCTGCAAAATCACGTCAACGCCTTGCTCGATCAGTGCTTTGGCCGCATCTGCCTCTTTCGCCGGATCAAACCAAGTATAGGCCCAAACCACCGACATGGTGACATTCGGGTTCACCTTCTTGGCATGGATGAAGCTCGAGTTGATGCCCTGAATAACTTCGGGGATCGGGAACGATCCGATATAGCCGATCTTGCCCGATTTGGTCATCCGGCCCGCAATCGTGCCCATCACCGCACGGCCTTCGTAGAACCGCGCGTTATAGGTCGAGACGTTGGCAGAATCGCGCTTGTAGCCGGTGGCATGTTCAAACTTCACATCCGGAAACTTGGCGGCAACCGCATTGGTCGCATCCATATAGCCAAACGAGGTGGTGAAGATAATCTTGCAGCCGCCCAGCGCCATCTGGGTCAACACGCGCTCGGCATCGGCACCCTCGGGGACGTTCTCCTGAAAGGCGGTTTCCACTTTGTCGCCAAACGCGGCCTCAACTGCCAGACGGCCTTGGTCGTGCTGGAAAGTCCAGCCGCCATCACCGATCGGGCCGACATACACAAAGCAGGCCTTCAGTTTGTCTTGCGCACTGGCAACACCGCCAAAGGCAAGGCCAAAGCCCAATGCCGCAGTCGCAAGCAGGGTTCTTCTCAGCATTCGTAGTCTCCCGTTGGTTGGGGCAGCAGCAGCCCCGGTTGATTTTGGCCTCTAGCGTGAGGCATGGAAGTTCTGGCCCAAAGCCGCAGGCGCATTCAACGCCCGGCCTTTGCCAGATGACATGATGACCAGCACGATGATGGTTATCAGATACGGCGACATCGACAAGTATTCGACAGGGATCCGCGAACCCGCTGCCTGCAAATTCAGCTGTAACACCGTGATGCCGCCAAAAAGATAGGCACCGATTAACACCCGCCACGGTTTCCAGCTGGCAAACACCACAATCGCCAGCGCAATCCAGCCCGCGCCTGCCGTGATGCCATCGGTCCACTGCGGCACCCGAACAAGGCTGATATAGGCGCCGCCCATCCCCGCCATCGCCCCGCCAAACACAATGGCCCCCAGCCGGATGCGCCGCACCTTATAGCCCAGCGCATGGGCCGCCTCGTGGTTTTCCCCCACCGCCCGGATCACCAGCCCGATGCGCGCATACTTCAGCACCCACCACGTGGCCCCGATAATGGCGATCGAGAAATAAACCACCCAATCATGGCTGAACAAAACCCTTCCCAACCCCGGAATATCGCGCAGCGGGCCAAACGGCACGGCGCTGGTCAGTGGCGGCTTGATACCGTTATAACCTTGGCCCATCAGGCTCGACAGGCCCAGCCCGAACATCGTCAACGCCAACCCCGTGGCAACCTGGTTTGCCAGTAGGGTCTGGGTCAGGAAGGCAAAGATCAGGCTTAGTGCCGCCCCCCCCGCCGCCCCGCCGATAAACCCCATCAGCGGGCTTCCGGTGCTGACTGCGGTGATAAAGCCGCAAATCGCGCCCATGATCATCATGCCCTCAACCCCAAGGTTCAGCACACCCGATTTTTCCACCACCAACTCACCAATTGCCGCCAGCATGATCGGCACGCTTGCCACCATCAGCGATGCCACCAGAACCGCAGGGTTGATTGATCCGAAATCCATCACTTGGCCCCTTTCGTGAACATCAAAACCCGGTAATTCGACATCACATCCACCGCGAGCAGAAAGAACAACAGCATGCCCTGAAACGCCTGAATCGCCGCCGAGGGCAGACCCAGATTGGTCGAAGCCATCTCGCCGCCGATATACGTCAGCGCCATCAACAACCCCGCCAGCAAAATGCCAAGCGGATTTAGCCGCCCCAGAAAGGCCACGATAATCGCGGTGAACCCATAGCCCACATTGAAATCAATGGTGATCTGCCCGGCAGGCCCCGTCACTTCAAACATCCCCGCAAGCCCCGCCAAAGCACCCGAGATACCCATGCACAAGACCACCAGACTGGTGGGGTTCACCCCATGAAACCGGGCGGCGCGCGGCGCTTGCCCCGACAGCTTGATCTGAAACCCAAGCAGATGTTTTTGCAGCAAAACATAGGCCGCAATCACCGTGATAAACGCCGCAACCACCCCCCAATGCATGCCCGTGCCCGCAATCAGTTCGGGGTTGCTTGCCGCCGGATAGCTGTTGAAATTGCGGCTGCCGGGAAAGCCCGCCCCCTCGGGGTTGCGCAGAAAACTGGTCGAGGCCATCGCCAGAATCGTCTGCGCCACATAGACCAGCATCAGCGACACTAGGATCTCATTGGTGTTGAACCTGGTCTTCAAAATCGCCGGTATCATCGCCCAAAGCCAGCCACCAAACGCCCCTGCCACCACCATCACCGGATAGATCATCCGGTTCTCGGTCGGAAACACCGCCAACCCCACGGCGGCCCCGAAAATGGCCCCCATGATGTATTGCCCTTCGGCCCCGATGTTCCAGATACCCGCGCGAAACCCCAGCGACAGCCCCACCGCAATCAAGATCAGCGGCCCGGCTTTCACCAACAACTGCCCGCGCAGATACCAGGCAAACTCGCCAAACAGCGGGTCCCAGAAAATCGTGCGGATCACCTCGAACGGGTTCTTGCCCAGCATCGAAAACATCGCGCCACCCGCGATCATCGTCAGGATCACCGCCACAACGGGCGTGGCCCCGGTCCAGAACCGCGATGGAGAGGGCCGTTTTTCAAGCGTGAACATGTGCCACCTCCATGCCGTGCGCGCCACCCATCATCAGGCCAATCTGGTCAATCGTCAGCCCCTGCACCGGGCGCGGCACCGTCAACCGCCCTTCGTTCAACGCAGCAAAATTGTCGGCAATTTCCAGCAACTCGTCCAAGTCCTGCGAGATGCACACCACCGCCGCACCGCTTGCCGCCAGATCAATCAGCGCCTGCCGGATACTGGCAGCCGCCGAAGCATCCACCCCCCATGTCGGCTGATTCACCACGATCACCGATGGCCCTTGCAAGATCTCGCGGCCGATCACGAATTTCTGCAAATTGCCCCCCGAAAGCGCGCGCGCCGCTACCCAAGTGCCCGGCGTGCGCACATCAAACCCCTTGACGATCTCTTCGGCATAGGCCCCGGTCTTGCCCCAATCAATGAAGCCGTTTTTCACCAGCCCCTTACGCACCGCACCCGACAACAGCGCATTCTCGACCAAACTCATGTCGGGTGCTGCCGCATGGCCCAACCGCTCTTCCGGCGCGGCCACCAACCCCGCCTCGCGCCGCAGGTTCGGCCCGGCCTGCCCCATGGCAACGCCCCCGATTTTCACCGCCTCGGCTGCCGATTTCAACTCGCCCGACAGCGCCAGCAACAACTCGTCCTGCCCGTTGCCTGCCACCCCGGCGATGCCTAAAATCTCGCCCTTCCGCACCGAAAACCGCACGTCCTTTAACGACGTGCCAAACGGAATCGGCGATGCTAGCGACAGCCCCGCCACCTCCAGCGCCACCTCACCTTTGGGTTTTTCGCTGCGGGCGGGCGGCGTCAGCACCGCGCCCACCATCATCTCGGCCATCTCCCGCGCCGAAACCTCACGCGGGGTGCAGGTGCCCACCACCTTGCCCCGGCGCAAAATCGTGGCCTCGTCGCACAGCGTCCTGATCTCCTCCAGCTTATGGCTGATATACAAGATCGCCGTGCCTTCGGCCGACAACTGCCGCAGGGTCTGGAACAAAATCCCCACCTCTTGCGGCGTCAAAACCGATGTCGGCTCATCCATGATCAACAGCTTGGGGTCTTGCAAAAGACACCGAATGATTTCAACACGTTGCCGCTCGCCAGCACTCAGATCGCCGACCATCCTGTCGGGGTCCAGCGGCAGCCCGTATGCCTCGGATACTGCTCTGATCTGTGCCGCCAATTCACGCAGCTTGGGCGGGTTTTCCATCCCCAAGGCCACGTTTTCGGCCACGTTCAACGCTTCGAACAGGCTGAAATGCTGAAACACCATGCCAACGCCGCTTAGCCGCGCCGCTCTGGGTTCGCCTGGCGCATAATCTGCCCCCCGCAGCCGCATGCTGCCTGTATCCGGCTTCACCAGGCCATAGATCATCTTGACCAGCGTCGATTTCCCCGCGCCGTTTTCCCCCAGCAAAGCATGCACTTCACCCTCGCGGATGGTGAAAGACACATCCGAGTTTGCCACCACGCCGGGATAGGCCTTGGTCACCCCGCGCACCGCCAACAATTCGGGCCGATCTGCCAAATTCTTTGTCATACCGCGATCTCCCCTTGGGATGCGCCCCGTTTGCCTGCTTGTAGAAATTCCACTGCCACGCCCAGTGCTATGGCCTGCGGATGCTTGCCCAAACTCGGGTCGCCCATCGGGCAGACCATCCGTGCAATCAACCCCTCCGCATGGCCCAAGCCCCGCAGCCTGGCGCGAAACCGCGCGGCTTTCGTCGCCGATCCAATCAGCCCCAGCCGCCCAAACCCGTGCTGCAAAATCCGGTGACACAGTTCCAGATCAAGCGCGTGCGAATAGCTAAGCACCAGATGCTCGGCGGTTTGCGGCGCGTGGGCCACCAACAACGCCGGATCGCTGCAAGGCAGCACCGTCACCCCCTCGGGCACCTGCACCGGGAACCGCTCCGGCCCGACATCGACCCAAACAAGTGCCACGCCAGGCAGCGGCGCCAATACGCCAACCAAGGCCCGCCCCACATGCCCCGCACCCCAAACCCAAACCTGCCGCAAAGGTCGCGCCACTGGTTCCACCATCCAGCCCTGCACCAACCCCGCTGCTGGCAAAACGCCCTGCCCCCGCGCCGCCGCCAGAATGCGGGCAACTGCCAGCGGCATCACGCCCCCCAAAACCGCCCGCGCAATCACATCGCCCGCCAATGCCGCCACCCGTGGCGCATCATAAACCTCAGTCAAAACCGTCACCGCCCCGCCGCAGCATTGCCCCAGCTTCGGCCCCAGCGCCTCGCGGTCCAACCGCGCCCCGCCCGCATCCGGCCCCACATCCAGCCCCAGATCCAACATCGCCCTCGCCCGCGTCATCGCCTCCCACTCCAGCGCGCCGCCGCCAATGGTGCCCGACGCGCCGCCGCGCCAGACCAGCATCGCCGCCCCCACCTCGCGCGGCCCCGATCCGGCCACCTCGGCCACCACTACCCGCGCCACCCGACCCTGCGCTGCCACCGCTGCCTTCAGTGCCTCCAGATCAAACATCGCGCTGCCTCTCCACGGCAAACAACACCCGTTCTGCCGTCGCAGGCGCGTCCAGCGCCGGATAGCGCGACCCATCACCACACGCCGCCACCGCATCGCTCAGCGCCAGAAACGCCGATATTCCCAGCATGAATGGCGGCTCGCCCACCGCCTTCGATTTACCCACCGTATCCTCACGGTTCGCCCTGCCCCACAAAGCGACGTTGAACACCTCAGGACGATCAGAACAGGCCGGGATTTTATAGGTGCTGGGCGCATGGGTGCGCAAAGCACCCTTGCCATCCCACACCAATTCCTCGGTGGTCAGCCACCCCGCACCCTGCACATAGGCCCCTTCAATCTGGCCAATATCAATCGCCGGGTTCAGGCTGGTGCCGGTATCATGCAAAATATCCACCCGCAAAATCCGGTTCTCGCCGGTCAGCGTGTCGATCACCACCTCGGTCACCGCCGCCCCATAGGCGAAATACAAGAACGGCCGCCCCGAACCCTTGACGCGGTCCCACACGATCTTCGGCGTGGCATAAAACCCGGTCGCGGATAACGAAACCCGCGCCTGATACACCATCGCCGCCGCTTCGGCGAAACTGTAATCCGCCCCCGCCACCCGCACCCGGCCGCCCGCGAACACCACATCCGTAACCGCCGCCTGATGCCGCGCCGCCAAATGCTCGGCCATCCGCCCGCGAATGGTCTCGCAGGCCGCCCGCGCCGCCATCCCGTTCATATCCGCCCCACTGGACGCCGCGGTGGCCGAGGTATTGGGCACCTTGCCGGTATCGGTCGCGGTGATCTTCACCCCCGCAACATCCACCCCAAACACCCCCGCCGCCACCTGCGCCACCTTCTGAAACAAGCCCTGCCCCATCTCGGTGCCGCCATGGTTCAGATGGATCGAGCCATCCTGATACACATGCACCAATGCCCCGGCCTGATTAAGATGCGTCAGCGTGAACGAGATCCCGAACTTCACCGGCGTCAGCGCAATCCCGCGCTTCAATACCGGACTGGCGGCATTCCACGCCGCAATCGCCGCCCGCCGCGCGCCATAGCCCGAAGTCCGCTCCAACGCCGCCACCAGCTCATGGCCAATGAAATCCTCGACCGGCATATGATACGGCGTTGTCTGAACTTCCCGCATTTCTCTTGTAGAAATACTCTCGGGTGAGGGGTCCGGGGAGAGGGCAGACAGCCCTCTCCCCGGCTGCTCCGCCATCCCGGCATAGAAATTTAGCTTCCGAACCTCCAGCGGGTCCACCCCCAGAACAAAGGCAATGTGGTCCATCACCCGCTCAATCCCGATCACGCCCTGCGGCCCGCCAAAGCCGCGATAGGCGGTGGCGCTTTGGGTGTTGGTTTTCAACCGATGGCTTTCAATCCGCACGGCAGGCAGGAAATAGGCGTTGTCGGCATGCAGCATCGCCCGGTCCGCCACCGGCAAACTCAGGTCCATAGACCAGCCGCAACGGAACAGATGGGTGAACTCCACCCCCGCAAGCTTGCCCACCGCGTCAAATCCCGCGCGATACATGATCCGCAGATCATGCCGCTTGCCAGTAATCATCATGTCATCATCGCGGTCATAGCGCATCTTGCAGGGCCGCCCGGTCGCCCGCGCAGCCAGCGCACAGGCAATTGCCAGCGCATTACCCTGACTTTCCTTGCCGCCAAACCCGCCGCCCATGCGCCGCACTTCGACCCGCACGCCGTGCATCGGCAGATGCAGCGCATGGGCTACTTTATGCTGGATTTCCGTCGGATGCTGGGTCGAGGAATAAACGACCATATCGCCGCCCTCTTGCGGCAAAGCCGCAGCCACCTGCCCCTCAAGGTAAAAATGCTCTTGCCCGCCAACCTCAAACGACCCGTCGACCACACGCGCAGCCCCCGCAATGGCCGCACCGGCATCGCCTTTGGCCCAGACCACAGGCCCTGCCTCAAAGCGGCTGTTCGCCGCCATCGCCTGATCAACAGTCAAAATCGCAGGCAATGCGCGGTAGCTTACCTTGCCCAACCGCGCGGCCTTGCGCGCCGCCAAATGGCTGTCGGCCACCACCAGAAACACGGGCTGACCCAGATATTGCACCTGCCCCACCGCCAACAACGGCTCGTCGTGCGCCGACGGGCTGCAATCGGGCATCTCGGGAAAGTCTGCTGCCGAAAACACTGCCACCACGCCGGGGGCCGCGCGCACAGCCGCCAGATCCACCGCCAAAATCTCGCCATGCGCCACGGTTGATAGCCCGAAAGCCAGATGCAGAGCACCGCTTGGCAACGGAATATCGTCGATATACCGCGCGGCCCCGGTCACATGCAGCGGGCCGCTATCATGCGGCAGCGGTTTGCCCATGCTCATGGCTGCACCTCAATTGGTTGAATGGGCAAAACGTCCACCGCCACACCTGCCAGATCATGGAAATAGCGGATCAACATGTTTTCGGCTGCAGCCAACCGATAGGCCGCACTCGCCCGCATATCGCTCATCGGGGTGAAATCGCTGGCAAAGGCCGCCTTCGCCGCCTGCACCACATCCAACGTCCAAGGCTTGCCCACCAGCGCGGCCTCAACTGCCGCCGCCCGTTTGGGCACCCCCGCCATGCCGCCAAACGCAATCCGCGCCGCCCTGACCGCGCCGTCCACCACCATCACATTGAAACAGCCGCACACCGCCGAGATATCCTGATCAAAGCGTTTGCTCAGTTTGTAACACCGCAACGCCGGTGCCCGCGCCGGGATCGAGATACCCGCCACAAACTCGCCGGGCTGGCGGTCTTGCTTGCGATAATCCAGAAAGAACGCCTCCAACGGCAGGCTGCGTGGCACATCGCCCCGGCGCAGATGCAACACCGCACCCAGCGCAATCAGCGCCGGCGGGCCGTCACCGATCGGCGAACCATTGGCGATATTGCCGCCAATCGTGGCGGCATTGCGCACCTGCACCGACGCATAGCGGCGCAGCAACTCGGCAAAGCTGGGGTGCAAAGGGCGCACCGCCTCTAGCAGATCGGTGATCGTGACGCCCGCACCGATATGCAAGGCGTCGCCCTGCTGTTCGATATGCTGCAAATCACTGACACCCGCCAGAAAGGCGATCTTGGGCAGATTGCGCAATTCCTTGGTCACCCATAACCCGACATCCGTCGCCCCCGCGATCAGTGTGGCGTCGGGGTTGGAAAGATACCAATCCGCAAGCTCATCGCTGTTTTGCGGGCGGAAGCAGGCGGGGAAGGGGCTGTCTGCCCCTTCCCCGGACCCCATCCC
>JBAVTI010000192.1:0-11443 GCA_049696055.1 Paracoccaceae bacterium
CCCCTACGCAACGCGCGACCAAACCGGCCGTGTTACAAACCTTTCCAAAAGGTTAATAAAAATCAACTAATATAACAAAAACAATAACTTACTGATCATAACACGCGTGTTATGCCGCCAATAACACACCCCAAAACCGCTAGCGGCCCGATCTTGATCAATTCCACTTCCCCCCCGCCCCTTTCCCCTGCTACTCATTCGGTATGAATTGGACGATCCCGAACACTCTCACCTTCATCCGCCTTCTCGCCGCCCCCGGTGTCGCGATCATGTTTCTCTATTTTCACCGCCCCACCGCCGACTGGTTCGCCCTCACGCTTTTCATCGGCGCCGCGATCACCGACTATTTTGACGGCTACCTCGCCCGCCTGTGGAAACAGGAATCCAAGTTCGGCGCGATGCTTGATCCGATCGCCGACAAGGCCATGGTCGTCATCGCCCTCGTAATCATCACCGGTTATTCCGGCATGAA
The DNA here is from genome assembly GCA_049696055.1 of Paracoccaceae bacterium. GTDB lineage: Bacteria > Pseudomonadota > Alphaproteobacteria > Rhodobacterales > Rhodobacteraceae > JBAVTI01. The sequence continues at coordinate 473 of JBAVTI010000192.1, forward strand.
TCCGTGGCTGATCCTGCCCGTAACCGTGATCCTGTTCCGCGAGGTTTTCGTCTCCGGCCTGCGCGAATTTCTGGGTGCCAAGGCGGGCCTCCTAAAGGTGACCAAGCTGGCGAAATGGAAGACCACCGCCCAGATGGTCGCGATTGCGGTGCTCTTTCTTGGCACCGGTCTTGAACATCTCGAAGGCATCGCACGCCAGGGCATGACCCCCGATCAATACGCCGAAGCCGTGACCGCCGGACTTGCCGACCCGATCCGCAGCTGCGGCGCGCGCGGCTGTTCTTCGTTGGCGACACTTGTGGGCCTGGTCCTGATCTGGATCGCCGCAGCCCTGACCGGTTTGACCGGATGGGATTATTTCGTCAAATCGCGACCCTACCTGCGGGAGGAGAAATGATCGACGTTTTGTATTTCGCTTGGGTAAGAGAGCGGGTTGGCCTGCCAAAGGAACGGATCGAAACACAGGCCGTCACCGTGGCAGATCTGGTTGCAGAACTGTCTGCCCGCGAAGATCGCTACGCCCTCGCCTTCTCCGACCTTGCAAGTCTGCGAGTTGCCTTGGATCAGGAACTGGCCGATTTTGCAGCGCCTTTGGCCGGGGTGCGCGAAGTGGCCTTCTTTCCGCCCATGACCGGGGGCTGAAATGCGGGTCGTGGTGCAACAGCAGCCGTTCGATTTTGGCGCCGAGTCCACAGCTTTTGCCAAAAGTGTCGCCAACGCTGGCGCAATCGTAACTTTCACCGGCATCGTGCGCGACAGTGCCTCTGGCGATATGTCCTCAATGGAGATCGAGCATTATCCCGGCATGACCGAACGCGCGATTGCCGCGATTGCCGATCAGGCAATGCGCCGCTGGGATTTGCTTGATTGTTTGGTCATCCATCGCCATGGGCGTCTGCTGCCGGGGGATCAGATCATGATGGTCGCCACTGCCGCGTCGCACCGCGCCCAAGCTTTTGCGGCGGCCGAGTTTTTGATGGACTACCTGAAATCCCGAGCGCCCTTTTGGAAGAAAGAAATCAGCACTTCCGGTGCCGAATGGGTCGAAGCAAAAGAGGATGATGAGGCCGCACTTCGGCGCTGGTAGCCACCTATTTGCCGATCGCATTGCCAAAGTGCGATGCCCAAGTGGGCTGCATATCCCCCGCCTTCGGCTCTGCCAGATAAATAGCGCGGGCAATCGCCCGTGACAGGCAGCAAGCCGCAGCATGCCCCAACAGAAACGGTTCTGCCACCAGATCGATCAGGGGCCGCGCATTTGTCGACGCAGCAAACACCAGATCGCCGTCCAAAGGGGTATGACTGGGCACAATAGCCCGTGCCATACCATCGTGCGCGGCGATCGCCATCCGCTGAGCCTGTGCTTGGGTCAAGGTGGCATCCGTGGCGACAATCGCCAAAGTCGTGGCCTCTCCCATTCGTTTTCTCGGAGCCGGCTCTTCATTCGGGGCAAAATGGTGGGACAATCCGAGACCTCCAAATTCTTTCGCCATCTCCCATGGGGCGGCCCAGAATTCAGGTCCATCGCCGACTGTCACCGACCCAAGCGCATTTACCGCCACCAACGCCCCAACGGTGACCCCTGACGCTAGTAGAACGGAGGCGGACCCGAGGCCGCCTTTCCACCTACCTGTCATTGCGCCATAGCCGGCGCCGACGCTTCCAAGAGCAAAGTCCTGCCCTGCAGCATTCAATGCCGCCAAACCAAGCGCCTTATAGGGGTTGCTTGCCCAGTTCTTTTCGCCGCCGTTCAGCAGGTCAAACAAAATCGCTCCGGGAACGATGGGCACGCGCGCGTCGCCGACAGCAAAACCGCGCCCCAATGCACGCAACCCGTCCGCCACCCCAGACGCGGCATCAAGCCCGAAAGCCGACCCCCCAGACAGCACCAATGCATCGACTTGTTGGACCAACTTGTCTGGCGCCAACAGATCGGTTTCCCGCGTCCCCGGCGCCCCCCCCATGACATGCACGGCTGCCGTCAACGGGATGTCGGCAAGCAGGACCGTCGACCCGGATCGCAGCCTTGAATCATGCGCGTTGCCCACCCGAAGGCCCGGCACATCTGTGATCAGGTTCCTTGCCCCAGGGTGCATGATCGGCCTCGGCTTTCTTGTTTGTTCGTGTCCAGCATGCCACGCGTGGGTCAAACAGGACAGGGGAGGCGATCATGGCAAGGGCGGCAATCTTTACGGCCGATGGGTCGGGCATGGAGGCGGTGGGGGGCGCTGGATATTTCGGGGCGGAATTTTCGGGTTGATGGGGGAATTTCCCGGCAAGTTTAGGATCTTTTGGGGGATAACACGGGTCATAACACGCGTGTTATGACGGTTAAGCCATTGTTTAATAACAAATATGTCAAAACTGTTAACCTTTTGGAAAGGTGTAACACGCGCGGCCAAATCGGGGCCCTGCACCCCCGCCGCTGGTAATTGGTCCGCGACAGCGCCGTAGACGGGGGCTCGATGCCCCCGGCTGCGGCCCCCGGTCAGAAGTCGAAAAGATCGCTTAGAAAGCTTTCGCGGCGTTTGGGTTTGCGGCGATAATCGTCGTCATCGTCGTCATGATCGCGACGGCGTTGCTGCGGGGCTTGCGGGCTGCGCGGCGGTTCGGGTTGATAGATCGGCTGCGGTGCTGCGGCCACGCGGGGCGGTGCTGCAGGTTCAGACGACCCACCACCAGCGGCGCGGTCGATGATCTTGTCCAACTCGCCTCGATCCAGCCAGACGCCACGGCATTTCGGGCAATAGTCGATTTCCACTCCATTGCGGTCGGCCATGATCAGGGTTTCATTGTCGACGGGGCAGCGCATCTGGTTCTCTCCTGTTTCAAGTTACTTCCATCTAATTAGGGGTGACGCGGCCCATCACAAGGCGGGTGCTGCACTTGGCCGCGACAGACTTGCCAAAGGCGGCTGCAATCGGCATTTTATCGCGCAAGCCGTGGCGATGGCGTCGCCACAAGGGAATGCTCTTTGGTGCTTGCAGGCCAAACCTGCTTTCGTCCTGCACGCCGGGATATTTCGGGGTTTCGCGCAGCAATCGCGGTCCCCCACCATGGGGTCTGAGATGACGCTGGAACGCCCGGAACAATACCGTTTTCACAATGGCACCAAGGCGGTTTTGCCGTTTGAAGCAGAGGAATATGAGGATCGCGTGGCAGGTTTGCGCGATATTATGGAGATGCACAGCCTTGATGCGGTGGTGCTGACCTCGATGCACAACGTCGCCTATTATTCAGGGTTCCTGTATTGCAGCTTTGGGCGGCCCTATGCCTGCGTGGTGACGGCAACCGAATGTGTGACGATTTCGGCGGGCATTGATGCGGGCCAACCGTGGCGGCGCAGCCACGGCGACAACATCACCTATACCGACTGGCAGCGTGACAACTTTTGGCGCGCGGTCACCAGCGTTATTGGCACCGGCAAGGCGCTTGGCTGCGAGGCCGATCACCTGACCATGGTGCAGGCGGAAAAGCTGAACGCATTCCTGAAACCGAAGCGCGGCATGGATGTGGCCCCGGCGACGATGCAGCAGCGCATGACCAAATCAGAGGCGGAAATTGCGCTGATCAAGCAAGGCGCACAGGTGGCTGATGTGGGGGGGTATGCGATCAAAGACGCGGTGCGCGTGGGGGCGACCGAGATTGAGGTGGCAATGGCGGGCCGCGATGCGATGGAGATTGAGATTGCCAAGCGTTTCCCCGACGCGGAATACCGCGACACCTGGGTTTGGTTCCAATCGGGCATCAATACCGATGGCGCGCATAACCCGGTGACCAACCGTAAATTGCAGCGCGGCGATATTCTTTCGCTGAACTGCTTTCCGATGATTTCGGGTTATTACACCGCGCTGGAGCGCACGATGTTCGTGGGTGAGGTGGATAATGCCAGCCGCAAGATCTGGGAGGCCAATGTGGCGGCGCATGAATACGGCATGACGTTGCTAAAGCCCGGCAATTCCTGCGCCGACATTACCGCCAAGATCAACGCGTTTCTGGCCGAGCGGCAATTGCTGCAATACCGGACCTTTGGCTATGGCCATTCGTTTGGCATTCTTAGCCATTACTATGGCCGCGAGGCGGGGCTGGAATTGCGTGAGGATATCGACACCGTGCTGGAACCGGGGATGGTGATCTCGATGGAGCCGATGCTGACGATTGCCGCAGGCCAACCGGGGGCCGGAGGATACCGCGAGCATGATATTTTCGTGGTGACTGAGGATGGCAATGAGAACATCACCGGGTATCCCTATGGACCGGGGTTCAATGTGGTGGGGTGATTGGTGCGTCCCATTGTTTCGCATCTAGGAACAATACGGCGCGCTTAGGGAGGGCCCGTTTGGGCCGCCGAGGCGAAAAATTGCGCAAAAACGGCCCCCGGATGCAACTTTCGGGGGCTTTTCTTTGGCAATGGCGAACAGGGGGCTTGACCTGACAGCGCGGCTTGACGCTTCTGTGGCCATCTGCGGCGAATGGCCGCTCCTTTTAAGATCAGAGACCAACGTGAACCTTATTATCGCCCGTCTACTTTCGCTGATTACCGTGCTGTTCCTTGCCGCCTGCGCCTCGACGCCGCCGATGCCCGAAGTGGTGCCGGGCTATGAGGAAGTGCAGGATGGGGATATCCTGATCAAAGCGGTGCCGTCCAAGTATCTTGGCGGCTCGGTGCCGCGGACCGAGGTTGATTACGCCGGGCCGGATAAGCCGGGCAGCATCGTGGTCGATACCTTTGCGCGGCGGCTTTACTACGTTCTGGAGGGGGGTCGGGCGATCCGCTATACCATTGCGGTGGGACGCGAGGGATTGGCGTTCCGCGGGGCCGGGCATATCGGGCGCAAGGAAGAATGGCCGTCGTGGACGCCGACGGCGAACATGTTGCGCACCCAAAGCGAGATGTATCGGGACTATGCGGGCGGTCTGCCGGGGGGTCTTGATAACCCGCTGGGGGCGCGTGCGATGTATCTTTACCGCGGCGGGCGTGACAGCTATTTCCGCATTCACGGCACCATCGACAACAGTTCGATCGGGCGGGCGACCTCGGCGGGTTGTATCCGGTTGTTCAATCAGGATGCGATAGATCTGTACGGGCGGGTCAAGATCGGCGCGCGGGTCAAGGTGCGGTCTGAAGCGGAGTCGATAGAGTTGGAGGGCCAGATGATGGATGACATCAACGGCCATCCGATCCCTTATGATGCGGTTTTGGCCGAAAAGATTGCGGCGCAAAAGGCCGAGGCTGATGCGGCGGCGGCGGTTGCTGCGGCAGAGGCTGCAGCAGCCGAAGCTGAAGCGGCAGCAGAGGCTGAAGCGGCTGCCGTGGCGGCAGCAGAGGCCGCCAAGGACGCAGCCCAAGGGTAAATGAAATACGCCGGTCTGACGGGGTGTCAGGCCGGCGTTATTCTGTCTGGCGGTTGCGTTACCAGTCGATATGGGTTTTGAAGTCCGACACCAGCCGATCCCAGATTTCGAGGGTATCGCGCAGGTTTTCTTCGGTAACGCCGCCCAGATCGAGGTTTACGTCAAGTTCGATATAGGGGTCTTTTTCGCTATCAAGATAGACCTTGCCGTAACGCTTGTTGGCGTTCCAGTCGTTGACCACATCCATCGTGGTGCCATCGCTCAGATCAAAGCCCGCCGAAAACTGAATTGAGGTGCAATCCTTGTTTTTGGTGCAGCCATAGAAATAGACCGAAAAGTTCGCGCCACCTGCCGAGGATTTGATCTTGGGATCGCCCTGATCATCGGCGGTCAATTCGGCGCGGTAGCCGAAGGTTTTCATCAATTCCGCGATGGCGATGGGATTGTCGGCGGTGACGTTGCCGCAAAAAGCCGGAACTGCGGGTGCGATGGCTAATGCGAGGGCAAGGAAATGAGCTTTCATCATGATCTCCGAATATAAGATGGTGCATGGTGCCTTTTGGCGGGCCACCGGTCAACTGTGTTGAGAAAGATCAGGCGAGGATGACGTAATCCTTGAGGGTGGTTTCCAGTACCTCCCATGTGCCGGAAAATCCGGGGCGGATGATGTAGCTGTCGCCCGCGCGCAGGGGGGTGGGGTGGCCGGTGGCGTCGGTCAGGATGGAATGGCCGGACAGGATGTGGACATATTCCCATTCGGCGTAGGATACCTGCCATTTGCCGGGGGTGGATTGCCAGAGGCCGCAATAAAGGGTGCCGCGTTCCTCAATGTTCCAGGTGGTGTGGACGGGATCGCCGCTGATGACGCGGGCGGCGTCGGGGCGGGTGATTTCGGGGGTTGCGCCGTCACGGGTGACGCGGGCGAGGTGGGGCATTTGAGCGATCCTTACGGTAATTCCGGGCGATGGATTTGGCGGCATTCGGCATCGGTTGGGCGGGGCGGTCAACCGGATTTATCGGCGCATGTCACGCCGCGATGCGGCAAATAAGTTTTGCTGGTGCGGCATGGTGGGGGTGGGTATAGTCGGGCATCCGTTTCTCTTGAGGGAGAGCAAGAGCGATATGAGTGCCACTAGCCCCGTTCGCCCGGTGTTGCCCGCCGATATTCTGGCCCGTAAGGGCGGTGTGCCAATTGTATGCCTGACGGCGTATACGACGCCCGTGGCGCGGCTGGTTGACCCGCATTGCGATATTGCCCTGATTGGCGATTCTGTCGGGATGGTGCTGCACGGGCTGCCATCGACGCTGGGCGTGACGATGGAGATGATGATCCTGCACGGAAAATCGGTGGTGCGGGGCCTGAGCCGGGCCATGCCGGTGATCGACATGCCGTTTGGCAGCTATGAACAGGGGCCACAGCAGGCGTTTGCCAATGCCAGCCGCCTGATGGCCGAAACCGGTGCGCCTGCGGTCAAGCTGGAGGGCGGCGTACATATGCGCGACACCATCGCCTTTCTGGTGGCGCGCGGGGTGCCGGTGATGGCGCATGTTGGCCTGACGCCGCAATCGGTGAACACGCTGGGCGGATACAAGGTGCAGGGCCGCGACGAGGATGCCGGACGGGTGATGATCGACGCCGAGGCGGTGCAGGCGGCGGGAGCCTTTGCGGTGGTGCTGGAAAAGGTGCCAGAGGGGCTGGCGGCACGGATTACCCAAAGCCTGACGATACCCACCATCGGGATCGGGGCCGGGGTGCGCTGTGACGGGCAGATTCTGGTGGTGGATGACATGTTGGGGCTGTTCACCGAGTTTCGGCCCAAGTTCGTGAAACGCTATGCCGAGTTGGGCAAAACCGCCGATGCGGCGATTGCCGACTATGCAGCCGACGTGCGAAACCGCAGCTTTCCTGCCGCCGAACATGCGTTCCCGGATGTGTTGCCATCGGGGACCAAGCCTTGACAGCGATTGTGCGGACGGTGGCGGACCTGCGCCAATTGGTGCGGGGCTGGAAGGCGGCTGGCCAGACGGTGGGGGTGGTGCCGACGATGGGCGCGCTGCATGCCGGGCATCTTAGTCTTGCGCGGGCGGCAAAGGCCTGTGACCGGGTGATTGTGACGATTTTCGTGAACCCCAAGCAGTTCAATAACCCCGCCGATCTGGAGAAATATCCGCGCACCGAAGCGGCGGATGCCAAGATGCTGGCGGGCGTTGGGGTGGACGTGATTTTTGCGCCAATGCCGGATGAGGTTTACCCGCCGGGGTTTGTGACCAGCGTTTCGGTGGGTGGGGTGTCGGGGCCATTGGAGGGCGCGCGCAGGCCGGGGCATTTTGACGGTGTGGCCACGGTGGTGGCCAAGCTGTTTGGCATGACCATGGCCGACCGCGCCTATTTTGGCCAGAAGGACTGGCAGCAGTTGCAGGTGGTGCAGCGGTTGGTGGCAGATCTGAACATACCGATTGAGGTGGTGGGCTGCGAGACGGTGCGCGAGGCTGACGGGCTGGCGATGTCTTCCCGCAATGCCCGGTTGGATACGCAGGCGCGACAGCGCGCACCGGCATTGAACAAGGCGATGGCGGCGGCGGCAGCGGCCATTCGGGGCGGTGCGGCGGTGGATGCAGCCCTGAGCGGGGCGGTTGGCGCGGTGTTGGCGGCCGGATTTGAGCGGGTGGAATATATCGAGATGCGGTCGGCGGATCTGCTGGAGCCGATGGTGGTGCTGGATCGCCCGGCGCGGATATTGGCAGCGGCGTGGCTGGGCGGCGTGCGGTTGATTGATAACATCGCGGTGTGACGGGGGCGGGAAAATTTTCGTACGAAAATTTTTGGGGGGCTGTCTGCCCCCCTGTCGCATTTCATGCGCCCCCCGAGGATATTTCTTAAAGGTGAATTAGGTAAGCAAATCCTCGAGAACCAGTGCCATGACCTTGGCGCTGTCTTGCATATCTTGAATGCCGATCCATTCGTCGGGTTGGTGGGCGAGGTGCAAAAGGCCGGGGCCGTAGGCGATACAGTTGTGCAGGCGGCCAATGCGGTCGATGTGTTTTTGGTCATAGGTGCCGGGCGAGACGACATATTGCGCCTGAGTATGCAGCACGCGTTCGATGGCGGCGGCGGTGGTGCGCACGATGGGGGCGTTTTTGTCGGTCATCGTGGGCTGGACCTCGAACAGGTCGCGGATTTCGTATTGGAAGGTCGGGCGTTCGGATTTGACGCGTTCCAAAAGGCTGGTGAGTTCGGCTTTGACGGCGCCGATGTCTTCTTCGATCAGGTAGCGGCGATCAAGGATGATGCGGCAGCGGTCGGCGACGCAGGGGGTGGGCAGGCCGGTATAATCGGCCTCGGGCTCTGACTCGCCGCCGTGGATGGAATTGATGTTGAGGGTGGATTGGCGCGCGCCTTCGGGGACGACGGGCATGGCGGTGTGTTTGGTGGCCAAGAGGGGGTAGAGGGTGGTTTCAATTTCGTGCAGCACAGCCCCCATGTGGCGGATGGCAGAGTCGCCAAGGAAGGGCATCGAGCCGTGGGCGATGCGGCCTTTGGTTTCAACCTCGGCCCACCAGACGCCGCGATGACCAAGGCAGATGCGGTCTTTGTGCAGCGGTTCGGGGATGATGACGTGCTGAACATGGGCGAAGTGGCCGTGTTCGGCAAGGTAGGCGACGCCACCGTAACCGCCGGATTCCTCATCTGCGGTGGCGGAGATCTCGATGCTGCCGTTGAAATTGGGGTGGGTGGCGATGAAGGACTCGGCGGCGATGATGCTGGCAGCAAGACCGCCTTTCATGTCGCAGGCACCGCGGCCATAGATTTTGTCGCCGACGATTTCGCCGCCGAACGGATCGCGGGTCCAGCCGTGGCCGACCTCGACCACATCATGGTGGGAATTGAAGTGGACGCAATCGCCGGGGTTCGGGCCGATCAGGCGGGCGATCAGGTTCCAGCGGGGATGGGCATCGCTGTCGCCGGGGGTGCCAATGGCGCGGATCAGGCGGGTGGTGAAACCTGATGCTGCAAGGCGGGTGGCGAGGTGGTCGCAGACTTCGCGGTAGTTGAGGCCGGGGGGATTGAGGGTCGGGATGCGGATCAAGCTTTGGGTAAGCGCGATCAGGTCAGCGCGGCGAGCGTCGATTTCGGCGAGGAGGGCGGTGTTTTCCATGATCGCAGCTTGGCTTGGGATACGGGTTTGGGCAACGGGGATGCGTCGCTTTTTGGGTGACGAGAGGGATGTAATTTGGCATTACTTTGCCTAAATGTATTTGATGTGAGCAACTGGAGGGTATGATGGCCGATTTCGACGCGCAGATTAAGGAAAGCCAGGAACAGGTGGCCAAGGCGCAGGCGAAGATTTCCGATATCACCAGCCGGATCGAGGCGGCGCAGGCCAAAGCCACCGCCGGAGAAGTGGCGATTGATATTGAGAATGCCACTTTGGATGATGTGCACAAGCACACCGATCTGATGAACGCCAATATCGCCGAACTGATCATGGGGCTTGATGATGTGACGGCGGGGTTTTCCAAAGACTTTGACGAGATGCGCTCGAAAACCGGGATGGAAAGTTTCATCGGCATCTTCTCGGACGGAAAATCGGAATCGATGCGGCAGGAACGGCTGCGCGGGGCCAGCATTGACGACAAATTGCAGGATCTGATTGCGAAATCGGATGTGATTGTGCGGCTGTTGCAGGGGCAGCTGGACCTGCTGAACGTGCAAAAGGGCAAGGTCGAGGGCAACCTGACCGGCACGCTGGATGAGCGCGAGACGACGGTGGCGACGCTGGAATCCGTGCGGGCCGAGATTGCGGCTATGGACCCGAAAATCATCGAGTTGGAGAATAAGATCTCGGTCGAGCAGGACGCGGCGGCGCGGACCCGGCTGGAGACGGAATTGGCGGGGATTAACACCAAGTTCAACGCACTGGTGCAGGACGAACAGGTGATGCTGGCGAAAAGTCAGACGCTGGAGCGCTATATCGAGAAGGGCAAGACCTGGATGGATTCGCTGCAAAATCAGGCGGCGACGCAGATGGTGCTGATCAACAAATTACAGACCGACACCAAACAGCGGGTGGTGCTGTATGATGCTTTGACCTCTTCGCTAAAGACCGCACAGCAGCAGGATGTGGCGCACCGGATTAATGAGATTGGCGTGAAAACCGATCAGGAAGCGCAATCGGCGATGGCGGCAATTGGCTCGGCCACCAACGACCGGATGGCGGATATGCTGGAAAGCCACGAGGACCATATGGTGTTCGCGCGCAAGGTTCTGGAGGCCAAGGCCAAGGCGGATGAACGCTTTGCGCGTCGGTTTGCCGCGATTGTCGAGAAACACGACAAGAACCAATACGGGGAATAAGTGGTTCAGACCCCTCTCACCGACGACCACGCCGAGCTTTACGATAGCGCCGTGGTGCGCCGCTATTTCGCCAAGTTCGAGCGGATCACCGGCTATTTGCCCCGCGTGGCCGCCGAGTTGGAGGCCGAAGGGCGCATAGATCGCACCGAGGCGCGGCTGATCGGCAATTATGTGGCGCGGGTAGCGGCGACGTTTCGGGCGCTGTCGTACAAGTATCTGATGACCGGGCGGGTGGAAGGCCCCCTGCCCGGCCATGTGAC
>JBAVTI010000193.1:0-6591 GCA_049696055.1 Paracoccaceae bacterium
GCGCAAAATCTCGCGCCGCGCTGCCGCCGACCGCCCGCCCAACTTGCCGGTTTTGGAACTGACATAATCAAGGATCACCCCCGATTGCGTAAGCGTGGTATCGCCGTCGATCAATACCGGCACCTCGCCCATCTCATTGATCGCGCGAAAGGCCGGGGTGCGGGCCTCGCCGTTAAAGAAATCAACGAACACCGGTTCCCATTCCATATCGGCCAGGGTCATGGCCAAAGCCACTTTGTAAGAGTTGCCGGATTCGCCAAAGCAGTACAGTTTTGCGGTCATGACAAGGCATCCCTTTTCCCGGCGACAGCAGCGGGGGTTTTCCACCCCCGCACCCCCGGAGAGTATTTCTTCAAAGAAAAAGCCGAAAAGTAACGGCCCATTAACGTTAATACGGTGAAACTGAAACCACGGTACAGGCTGGAGAGCCGATGACCGTCAAGGGAAAAGCCGCCCCGGTCGTCGGTTAACAGCCAGTCAGTCGCGCAAGCACTGGGGGGCCGGGGCGCACCTGAACCTTGAGCACTTTCGGCTTTTTCTTTGCCTAAATACTCATTCTGCGCTTGGCCCTCACGGCGGGTCATCTTTTGCGATCCTCCAGTTCCGAATTGAACAACCGGATGCGGTGCGTCAGATTGTCTTCGTTGATCACCGACGAAAAGTTCTCGAACAGAAACGACAACGCCTCGCCCTCGTCCAAGCCCGCCTCAGAAGCAAAGCGTTTCAGACGGCGATAGCCATCTTCGGTCATGGCAACCGGAAAACGGCGGGTCAGACGAAAGCGTTTGGGCATGGTCTTCCTCTCAATGCAGCAACCGGGCAAAATTTTTCCGTCAAAAATCTCCCCTTTGGCCCAAGATTAGAACGCTTCCGCCGCGAGCGCCATAACCGGATCAGCGCCCGACTCGATCCGGGCCAGATGCAGCCCAGTCGCGGGCAAATGCCGGGCCATATAATAGCGCCCGGTGGTGATCTTGGCCTCTAGAAATGCCACATCGCCGCCACCCGCATCCAAGGCCGCATAGGCCGCTTTCGCCATCCGCGCCCACATCAGGCCCAGACAGGCATGCCCCATCATGTGCATGAAATCATAAGACCCCGCCAGCGCCGCATTGGGGTTTTTCATGCCGTTTTGCATGAAAAACATCCCCGCCGCCTGCACGTCCTTGCTGGCCTTTTTCAACGGCTCAAGGAAGGTTGCGCGCAGTCGGTCATCCGCCTCATTTTCCTTGATAAAGGCCTTTATCATCTCGAAAAACGCCATCACATGCTTGCCGCCATCGGCCGCCAGTTTGCGCCCCACCAGATCCAGCGCCTGCACGCCGTTCGCCCCCTCATAGATCTGCGCAATACGGGCGTCGCGGGCGAATTGGCTCATCCCAGAATCTTCGATATAGCCATGCCCACCCCAAACCTGTTGGGCCGCAACCGCCATTTCAAAGCCTTTGTCGGTCTGAAACCCCTTGATCACCGGGGTCAGCAGCGAAATCATGCCCTCGGCAGCCACATCACCGCTGCGCACCGAACGGTCGATCAGATGCGCCCCCCACAGGGTAAAGGCCCGCGCGCCTTCGACGAAGCTTTTCTGATCCATCAGGTTGCGGCGAATATCGGGATGCACGATCAGCGGATCGGCGGGGCCGCTTGGGTTTGCAGCCCCGGTCACCGCACGGCCCTGCAAACGGTCACGCGCATAGCCCACGGCATTTTGATAGGCCGCTTCGGCCACGGCATAGCCTTGCAGGCCGACACCCAGCCGCGCCTCGTTCATCATGGTGAACATCGCGCGCATGCCTTTGTGCAGATCGCCAAGCAGCCAGCCCACCGCGCCATCATAGTTCATCACGCAGGTGGCATTGCCATGAATGCCCATCTTGTGTTCCAGCTTGCCCACCGTCACCGCGTTGCGCGCACCCAAAGAGCCGTCCGTGTTCACCACAAACTTTGGCACGATGAACAGCGACACGCCTTTGGTGCCTTCGCCGCCACCCGGCGCTTTGGCCAGCACCAGATGGATGATGTTTTCCGCCAGATCATGCTCGCCCGCCGAGATAAAGATCTTGGTGCCGGTGATCAGATAACACCCATCAGCCTGCGGTTCTGCGCGTGTGCGCATCAGCCCCAGATCGGTGCCACAATGCGGCTCGGTCAGGTTCATGGTGCCGGTCCAGTCGCAGGACACCATCTTGGGCAGATACATCGCCTTTTGCGCATCGCTGCCATGGGCGCGGATCGCGGAATAGGCGCCATGGGTCAGGCCTTGATACATGTTGAACGCCATGTTGGCTGACACGAAAATCTCGCCCACCGCGGTGCCCATCACATAGGGCAGGCCTTGGCCGCCATAGTCTGGGTCGCAATCCAGCGCGGTCCAGCCGCCGTCTTTCATCGCCGCAAAGGCCGCATCAAACCCCGGTGGTGTGCGCACCGCGCCGTTTTCCAGCACACAGCCGATCCGGTCGCCCACCGCATTTAGCGGCGCCAGCACCGCCGTTGCCACCTTGCCCGCCTCTTCCAGCACCGCCGCGGTAAACCCGTGATCCAGATCGTCATAGCCCGGAATCCCGGTCTGGGTGACGTTCAGCAGATTGTGCAGCACGAACTGCAGGTCTTTCACGGGGGCGGCGTAGCTGGTCATCAGGGTCTCCGTTCAATTTACGGGGGGTGGTTATCCGGCGGCTTTGATCGGCATCGGCTTGGCAAAGGTGGCAAGCACTTCTGCCCCCCAGGCCATCTGGTCTTTCAGGTCGGCAATCGCCTGGTCCAGGTCGGCCCGCTGGCGTTCCATCTGGGCAAGGCGGTCGGCGGCAATCGCATAGGTTCGGCTTAGCTGCACCTCTTGTGTGCCATCAACATCGTAAAGATCCAGTAACTGCCGAATATCCTCCAGGCTAAAGCCGAAACGCTTGCCGCGCAAAATCAGCGTCAGCCGCGCGCGGTCGCGCTTGGTGAACAAACGGCGCGTCCCTTCCCGGATCGGAAAGATCAGCTCTTTGGATTCGTAGAACCGCAACGTGCGGGGGGTTACCTCAAAAGCCGCGCACATCGCGCGGATCGTCAACAGGTCGGTTTTCATCGTCATACTCACGCCATAGGGTCAGGGTGGCGTAAATGTGCGCTTGAAACCGTTCTTACCAGATAGGATATGGTTGACGTAAATGTAACGTCACGTCAGTTCGCACTTGACGTAATGTCAGGCAAAGTGACGCTGGGTAAGGCGCAATATTCGGTCGTCTTAAACCGGGGTTTCGCCGCCCGCCATGCCGGTTTCGCGCAAAGCCCGCAGGTCGGCGATGGTGGTTTCAAGCTCGGCGTGCTGGCGCTCAAGCTCGGCCAACTGGCGATCCGCCAGCGCCACCCAAGCCGTCAGTTGCGGTTTGGTGCCCTTTTGGCGGTAGATCATCAGCCATTGGCGGATTTCTTCCAGTGAAAACCCGAACCGCCGGCCACGCAGGATCAGGGTCATCCGTGCCACTTCGCGTGGCCCATAAAACCGTGCACGGCCATCCTTTTCGGGCTGCAGCAATTCGATGTATTCGTAATAGCGCAGGGTGCGCGGGGTGACGTCGAACCGCGCGCACATCTCTTTGAAGCTAAGCCGAACATCTGCCATGCCGCGATCCTCCCGCCTACAACCTAGGGGCAAAGCGGGCCTGCGCGCAATCTTTTCAAAACGGTTGGCCCTTGCAGCCCGCCGCCGTTGCGCGAATATGGCGGCCAACAAGGGGGCCCTTATGTCCGACACTCTGAAATTCGCCCGCCAGTTCATCGAGGCTTTGCCGCACAGCCACGCTTTGGGCATGCACCTGGATGAAATCGGCGGTGGCGTGGCGGTGGTGTCGATGGCCTATGACATCCGCTTTGTCGGCGATCCGGCAAGCGGGGTCATTCATGGCGGCGCGGTGTCGGCGCTGATGGATACCGCCTCGGGGGCGGCGGTGATGAGCCATCCGGGCGGTGCCGCAGGCACGGCGACGCTGGATCTGCGCATCGACTATATGCGCCCCGCCACCCCCGGACAGCGCATCTCGGCACGGGCAGAGTGTTACCATGTGACACGGTCGGTGGCCTTTGTGCGGGTCACGGCCACCGATGACGATGCCGCCCGCCCGGTGGCCACCGCCACAGGGGCATTTACCGTCGAGCGGCCCGCAGGAACCAAAGGGGCGGCAGAATGACCCGTGCAAAACCCGAACCGGTGCAGGTGATCAAACAGCGCCGCGATACCGCGTTGCGCACCCTGGTCGAAGGCGTGCCTTATATCAGCTTTCTCGGCATCCAATTTGATCGGCGCGGCGACGAGTTGACCGCACTTTTGCCGTTCGACCCCAAACTGATCGGCAACCCGCTGATCCCGGCGATCCACGGCGGGGTGACGGCGGCCTTTCTAGAGGTGACGGCGATCATCGAGTTGTCGTGGTCGCTGCTGTGGGAAGAGATGGAGCAGGGCGCGCTCGACCCCCGCGCCGTAGACCCCGCCCACCTGCCACGGCTGCCCAAAACCATCGACTTTACCGTTGATTATCTGCGCGCCGGTTTGCCACGCGATGCCTATGCCCGCGCCCGGGTGAACCGCTCGGGGCGGCGCTATGCATCGGTGCATGTCGAGGCGTGGCAAGACAACCGCAGCCGACTTTATGCCCAGGCCACCGGGCATTTCCTGATGCCCGAGAGCGACCGCTAATGCGGATTGAGTTTGAACCGCTTTAACCCGATCGCGCCACCCATCAAACCCGCCGCTTCCGCGCCTAAGGCCGGATCAACCGAAACGCCGCCGACGCGCCCCAGCCCGCACCCACCGCCAATGCCAGCGACAACAGCCCGTAAACCAACGGCTGATCATGGGCGAGGCGAAAGAAAAACCGCTCCAGCCCCTCTTTGCGCACCGAAATAGAGCGTTCCAGCATATCCACCACCGCCCCGCCGCGGGTCAGGAATATCCGCACCCGGTAATCGCCTTCGGTCAGATTGGCGGGCAGTTCGATATCGGCGCGAAACAGGGTTTCTTCGGTCAGGGCCACCGACCCTGCCGCCAACGAATAGCGCCCCTCGGCAGCCCGGATACGCAACAACGCGTCGACAAACAGCGTGGCCGCATCGGCCTCGGCGGCGATGCCAACGGCCCTTATGGCGCGCGGAATGGTAATCTTGTGGCGCAGATCTTCGGTATAAGACAGCACCTCCAACAGTGGCCCCGAGGTGGCAACGGCGTAAAAGCTGGGCGCGCGGTCAACAATGATCTGCGCATTGTTCGCCCAAATACCGTAAAGCCGGTCTTTGCGCCGCACGGTAAGCGCGGTTGATGGGCCTTCAACGGTGATGATGACATCCAGCCGCGTGCCTTTGGGGGCCGGGCTTTCGCGGCGCACCGCCCCATAAATCAGAATCTCAGACCCACCGAAATCGGCGGTAATCGACACCTGGCTTTGGCTCAGCCCGGCGACAATCTGTTCCCCCTCGACCGCCGCCGCAGCGGGCAGCGCCAGCATGAACAACCAGATCAGCACCCGGATCATGGCAGTTTCCCCGCCGTGATGGTGTAGAACTCATCCGGGGTCAGCAACAGATCGCCCGCCACCCGCAAACACACCGCCAACACCAGAATCGCCAGCAAAATGCGCAGCTGATCGGCCCGCAGCCGCACCCCAACCCTTGCGCCAAACTGCGCCCCCACCACGCCACCAAGGATCAACAAAAGCGCCAGCATCATATCGACGGTCTGGCTGGTGACGGCATGCATGACGGTGGTAAATGCCGTCACAAAGATGATCTGAAACAGCGACGTGCCGATCACCACTTTGGTCGGCATCCCCAGCAAATAGATCATCGCGGGCACCATGATAAATCCGCCGCCCACCCCCATCACCGCCGCCAGAAAACCCACCACCGCCCCCACAAGGATCGGCGGCAATACCGAAATATACAGGCCCGAGGCGCGGAATTTCACCTTGAACGGCAGGTTATGCACCCAGCTATGCACATGGCTGCGCCGGATCGGGGCATTGCCACCGCGCGCGCGCCACAGGCTGCGCAGGCTTTCCTGCAGCATCATCAGCCCGACCAAGCCAAGGAAAATCACATAGCAAAGCTGCACGAACAGATCGACCTGACCCAGCGCCGTCAACCGCGCGAATACCCAGATCCCGACGCCAGACCCCATCATGCCGCCCACCAGCAGCACAAATCCCATCCGGAAATCCACCGCCTTGCGCCGAAGCTGCGCCAGCACACCCGACACCGACGATGCCACCACCTGATTGGCCCCGGTTGCCACCGCCACGGCGGGCGGAATCCCGATAAAGAACAGCAAAGGCGTGATCAGAAACCCTCCGCCCACGCCAAACATTCCCGACAAAAAGCCGACCACGCCGCCGATGCCCAAAATCAGGAAGGCGTTGACCGAGACCTCGGCAATGGGGAGGAAAAGCTGCATGTGGCCAGAGGGGGGTAAGGGGTTGGGGCCCAAGACTTGCGCGCCTTGTGCCGTCTTGTCAAATGCTTGTGGAAACTGGACTTATCGGTAACTTCGCAAAAAGCCCCGCAAGATGCGTTCCAGCTTGGCCGCCCCCAAAGGCGCCATCGCCTTGGTAT
>JBAVTI010000194.1:0-4418 GCA_049696055.1 Paracoccaceae bacterium
TGGCCTGCGGCCACATAGTCACGCGTCTTGATGTCCATCACCATGCCGCGCACGATGCGGAACACGCCGGGTGAGTTGACGAAAACCACCGACACGAAGACGTTGAGGAGGTTCGGCTCCATCGACCAGACGCCGAGCGGGTCAAGGTTGAAGGCAAGGCCCGAATAGGCCCAAAGCCCGATCACCAGCGTGATGCCGACGTAGATATTGCGTTGGGTGGGGTTGGTGAAATAGCGCGAGTTCCACAGCACCGTCATGAAAATGATCGGGAAAAGGAACAGAATAGCCGCCAACATATTGGGGATTGACGAGCGCCACGGCGTATCGGTCCACGGGATCCAGACCTCGTATCCGGTGCGCTGAATCTCGGGGGTGACCAGCAGGTAGAACAGCAAGATCACCGGGAAGGCCAGCACAAGGTTGGCCAGAAACGACAGCGCGGTATCCAGCCTGCCGCCAAAATAACCCGCGGGCAGACCAAGGGTGATGCCCATCATGAAGGCAAAGGCGGTGGCGGCAGGGGCGATAGACAGCACCGCCCGCGCCCCCATCACCATGCGCGAGAACACGTCACGCGCAAGGTTGTCGCCGCCCAGCAGGTAATGGCCATAGGCCCCTTCGACAGCCCCTTTCAGCGGCAAGCCGGGCAGGGCGTTCTTCATGCCCGACATTTGCGCCAGCGGATCATGGGTGATGATCTGATCGGCAAAAATCGCGGTGAACACCCAAAACATCACCAGGCCAAACCCGATCATCCCCACCGGGCTGTCATAAAGCTTGCCGTATAGTCCCAACCGCCGCTTGAAGGTGACCGACAGCACCAGCGTCACCACAAGGGCGATCCAGACTGGCAGAAATTGCGTGGCCATCGCGAAGATGATCTGGCCCCAGCCCATTGCTTCCATGGGTGTTCTCCTTCACGAAATACGGATGCGGGGGTTCAGGAAGGCGTAGCCGATATCAGACAGCAATTGCGTCACCAACACCACGATCACCGCCACCACCGAGCAACCCAGCAGCAATTCAATGTCGTTGTTGCCCGCCGCCTGCACTAGCGTCCAACCGAAGCCTTTGTAATTGAACAAGGTTTCAACGATCACCACGCCGTTCAGCAGCCATGGGAATTGCAGCATGATCACGGTGAACGGTGCGATCAGCGCATTGCGCAGGGCGTGCTTGATCACAACCTGGCTGAATTTGACGCCCTTTAGCCGGGCGGTGCGGATGTATTGCGCTGTCATCACCTCGGTCATCGAGGCGCGGGTCATGCGGGCGATATAGCCGATGCCGTATAGGGCGATGGTCATTACCGGCAGGGTAAAGTTGCCAAAGGTGATGTCATCCATCGCGCTGGTTGCGGTGCCCTTGAACCACTTCAGCCCCGTCACGCTTGAGGCGAAAATGGTGATGAACAACACCCCCGACACATATTCCGGGGTGGCCGTGGTGGCGATCGACAGGGTGGATAGCCAGCGATCAAGCTTTGATCCTTCGCGCATGCCCGCCAGAATGCCGATCAACAGCGACGCCGGAACCATCACCAGCATCACGCACAGCATCAACCAGCCGGTCAGACCCAAACGGGTGGCAACGATCTTTGCCACCGGTTCCTTGAACACATTCGACATGCCCCAGTCGCCCTGCAACACGCCGCAAAACCGCGGTGCCGTTGCCGGATCCTGGCCCTTGTCGATACAGCGGCCTGTGGTGGTCTCGCCGTCCTGATAGGTCCAGCCAGGGGCGACGCCAAGCCATTCGCCATAGCGTTTCACCACTGGCTGCAAATAGCCGTTCTTGCCCAGCCAGCTTGCCACATCGGCGTCGGTGATCCGGCTGCCGATCTCGGATTTCGCCACCTTTTCAAGGTTTGGCGGCAGGTTGGTCAGATAAAATACCACGAATGTCAGGCAAAGCGCCGTCAATACCATGGTGGCAAAGCGTCGGAGCAGGAAGCGGATCATGGGGGTCTCTGGCCTCCGATGCCTATGGGTTTTCGGAACGGACAGCACGGGCTGTCAGAGCATGCGAAAAACACGAAATTCAAATGCTTGCGCCGTCAGTGTTGACGGATAACGGGGCGCGCGGATGTCGCGCGCCCCATCAAGCCTTGATCAAGCCGCCGCAATCCACCACTTGTAGTGGTGATGCTCGAAGGTGGCATGCATCGGTGCGCCTTTTACCTTTGCACTGGCGTGACGGAAGATCGAGCGCCAGTAAGGCTGGATCATAACGCCTTCATCTTGCATGATCTTTTCGATCTTTGCCATCACGACGCGGCGTTTTTCGTTGTCGGCGATCGACAGGGCTTCGGCCAGTGCCGCATCGAAATCAGCGTTGGCAAAGGCGCTTTCGTTCCACGCCTCGCCCGACCGGTAAGCCAGCGCCAGAACCTGCACGCCAAGCGGGCGCATGTTCCATTCGGTGGCCGAGAACGGGTAGGTCAGCCAGTCGTTCCAGAAGGTCGAACCCGGCAGAACCGTGCGCTTGATGTTGATGCCTGCGTCGCGGATCTGGGCGGCAACGGCATCACAGGTGGCGGTCTGCCAGCCATCTTCGATCGAGATCAACTCGAACTCGTGATCCGCCATGCCCGCTTCGGCGATAAGCGCCTTGGCCGCAGCCGGATCCACCACCAGCGGCGGCAATTCGGCATATTCAGGGTGGATCGGGCAGACGTGGTGGTTTTCAGCTGGCTTGCCAAGGCCTGCATACCCAAGCTCCAGCACGACCGCGTTGTTTACCGCCATGGTCAGCGCCTTGCGAACGCGCACATCCTTGTATTCTTCGGCGTTCTGGTTAAAGCGCACCGCAATGGTGCCTGCGGTAACCGCTTCGGTCTTTTCCCAGCCAAGGCCATCAAACACCGCCACGAAATCGCCAACGGTTTGATAGGTCATGTCAATTTCGTCGGCTTCAGCGGCGGCCACAATCGCGGCAGGGTCGGTGCCAAGGTCGACGTATTCGATACGGTCAAGGTATGGGCCGCCATAGACAGCCGTGCCCCACCAGACGTGGTTGGGGTTCTTGACCAGAACCTGCTTGACGCCAACCTCGTTGGACTCTGGCAAATAGCCACCGGTGCCGATCGGGGCCGCCGACGGATCGCCGCCATCATAGGATTTGTGAACCACTGCCGCCGGATAATCGGCCATGCCGGCGATCAGGGTGATGTCGGGGGCATTCAGCGTCAGCTTGACGGTGTTTGCATCGACCACGGCAATCGCACCGGCGCGGGCGGTCTTGGTTGCCTCGTCCACCAGCGCCGCCATACGGCCCGCCATCGAGTTGCCCTCGACATTGCCATCGCACCAGCGGGTGATGTTGTTGGCCACGTCATCGGCGGTGAAATCATCGCCGTTGTTCCACTTGACGCCCTTGCGGACGTTCAGGGTGTATTCGGTGGCGTTGTCGTTGGTGGTCCAGCTTTCGATCAACATGCCGCGGATCGAGCCGTCGTTGTTGTATTCAACCATATAGTCCAGCCAACCGCGCATAAAGTCGGTGATCTGGCTCCAGTCGGCGTTGCGCGGGTCTTTCAGCGCTTTGGTTTCCATCTCGGTGCGCAGCGTGCCGCCCATAACCGGGGTTTCTTGCGCCTCAACAGGCGCTGCCATGCCCAGCAGGCCGTAGGCCGCCACAGCCGAGACGCCAAGTGCGGTCGAGCGGGTTAGAAATTCGCGGCGGCTCATGGTGCCTGCACGCACTTCATCGCTATAGGCCAATGCCGCGGGGTGCAGCATTTCGGCCCGTGGGGTGGAATGGATCATCGTCTTCTCCCTGACAGTGTTTTTTTAACGGTTGGCTCGTTGTTTCAGAGCATTCGTACTTAGCGTGGCTGGCAGACCTAACGCTTGATCGTCCGTTGCCGCACCCTTGGTGTCACTGTGGGTATTGCGCATTGTTTTGGCCGTTGCGTCAACGTCTTGTTTCGGCATCTTGGCGCACGTTTGCGACAATTTCGGGGGGTAAATCGGCAAAAAGCCCGGCGTTGGCATCCAACACCGGAAAAATCTGGCGACTATATCCGTTAAAGCGGAATCGGCGCAGGGTGTTCAGGGATCAAAGCGTTGGGGTGTCGCGTGCCCATGGGGCAAGATCACCCCAGTGGCTGCTCCGCAAAACGCCTAAGGCGCGCGCCGAAACGCCGAGGGCGACCGCCCGACCTGATGCTGGAACGCACGGGTGAAATAGGCGGGCGAATTGAAGCCAAGGCTTCCCGCAATCAGCCCCACCGGCAGGTCGGTTTCGGTCAGCAAGCGCCGCGCCTCAAAGATCAGCCGGTCATGCAGCAACGCCGAGGCCGGCCGCCCGCAGGTCAGTTTGCAGCAGCGGGTCAAATGGGTCGGCGTCACCCCAAGGGCGGCGGCAAACTCGGCCACCCCCATCCCCGAGCGGAAATCGCGCTCGAGCAGGGCGGC
>JBAVTI010000195.1:0-2850 GCA_049696055.1 Paracoccaceae bacterium
AAACCGCACCGCTGTTGTTGATCGGGATGGTGGCCTTTGTGCGCGATTATCCGGGGTTGCCGCTGGACGGGTTGTTTGACCCGGCTGCCGCCCTGCCGGTGCAGGTTTACAACTGGACGGTGCGGGGCGATCCGGGGTTTGTCGAGCGGGCCTCGGGGGCGATTATCGTGCTGTTGTTGTTTTTGCTGATCATGAATGCGGTGGCCATTGTGTTGCGCCGCCGCTTTGAACGCCGCTGGTAAGGGGGCCGCTATGAACGATATGCGAATTTCGGAGAGAACCGTGGATATCAATACCGCGAAGATGACAGCCCGCGCCGTGCAGGTGCATTACGCCACCACCCACGCGCTGATTGATGTCGATGTGGACATTCTTGCCAATACGGTGACGGCGTTCATCGGGCCATCGGGCTGCGGAAAATCGACGTTTCTGCGCTGTTTGAACCGGATGAACGACACCATTCCGTCGTGCCGGGTTGACGGCATGATCACGCTGGATGGCGAGGATATTTACGACCGCAAGGTGGATCCGGTGCAACTGCGCGCCAAGGTTGGCATGGTGTTTCAAAAGCCAAACCCGTTTCCCAAGTCGATCTATGACAATGTGGCTTACGGCCCGAAAATCCACGGCCTGACCCGCAACAAGGCGGAGCTGGACGAAATCGTGGAAAAATCACTGCGCCGGGCGGCGTTGTGGGGCGAGGTGAAGGATCGGTTGCTAAGCCCCGGCACCGGGCTGTCGGGCGGCCAGCAGCAGCGGTTGTGCATCGCGCGCGCCATTGCGACCTCGCCCGAGGTTTTGCTGATGGACGAGCCCTGTTCGGCGCTTGACCCGATTGCCACGGCGCAGGTTGAGGAATTGATTGACGAATTGCGCAGCCAGTTTTCGGTGGTGATTGTTACCCACTCGATGCAGCAAGCCGCACGGGTCAGCCAGAAGACCGCGTTTTTCCATCTGGGATCGCTGGTGGAATATGGCGAGACCGGGCAGATTTTCACCAACCCGAAAGACCCGCGCACGGAATCCTATATCACGGGCCGGATCGGCTGAGGGGATGATCATGAACAACGAACGCCATATTGCGACCGCCTTTGACCGCGATCTTGAAGCCATTCAGGCGATGATCATGAAGATGGGTGGATTGGTCGAAGCCGCCATTCTGGATGCCGCGCAGGCACTTGATACCCGCGACGAAGATCTGGCCGGGCAAGTGCGTCTGGGCGACAAGGCGATTGATGCGCTGGAGGATCAGGTTCACAGCGAAGCCGCCCGGTTGATCGCGCTGCGCGCACCAACGGCGGGCGATTTGCGCACGGTGCTGACGGTGATGAAGATCGCCGCCAGTCTGGAACGCTGTGGCGACTATGCCAAAAACCTGGCGAAACGGTCTTCGGTGCTGGCGCAGATGCCGGCAATCGAGGGGTCTGCGGGCGCGATCCGGCGGATGGCCAAAACGGTGCAGTTGATGCTGAAAGACGCGCTGGACAGCTATATCACCCGCGACGCCGAATTGGCGGCGGAAGTGCGGCGCAACGATGCCGATGTGGATCAGATGTATAATGCGCTGTTCCGCGAGTTTCTGACCCATATGATGGAAGACCCGCGCAACATCACCGCCTGTATGCATCTGCATTTCATCGCCAAGAACATCGAACGGATGGGCGACCATGCCACCGGCATTGCCGAGCAGGTGATCTATCTGGTCGAGGGCCAGATGCCGGAAGAACCGAGGATCAAGGGTGATACCACCTCGATGACGCCACCCGAAGGGGTCAAGTAATGGCAAGCCGCGATCAACCGACCGTTTTGCTGGTGGAAGACGAGCCGGCACAGCGCGAGGTTCTGGCCTACAACCTTGAGGCCGAGGGTTTTCGCGTGGTGCAGGCGGCAGATGGCGAAGAAGCGCTGATGCTGGTTGAGGAAGCGGCGCCCGATATCATCGTGCTGGATTGGATGATGCCGAATGTCTCGGGGATCGAGGTGTGTCGGCGGCTGAAGATGCGGCCCGAGACGCGGGGCATTTCGATCATCATGCTGTCGGCGCGCGCCGAAGAGGTGGACAAGGTGCGCGGCTTGGAAACCGGGGCGGATGACTATGTGATCAAGCCCTATTCGATTGTCGAGCTGATGGCACGGGTGCGCGCACAACTGCGCCGGGCGCGGCCCTCGGCGATGGGCATGCTGCTGGAATACACCGACATCCGCATCGACACCGAAAGCCACCGGGTCTACCGCGCCGACAAGGTATTGAAGCTGGGGCCGACCGAGTTTCGCCTGCTGTCGACATTCATGGAAAAACCGGGCCGGGTCTGGAGCCGCGAGCAATTGCTGGACCGGGTTTGGGGCCGCGACATCTATGTCGATACACGGACGGTGGATGTGCATATCGGGCGTTTGCGCAAGGCGTTGTGTCAGTTTGGAGGGCTTGACCCGCTGCGCACGGTGCGCGGTGCGGGCTATGCTCTGGGGTAGGCGGGGCGCTGGGGTAAGCGGCTGAGCGGGGATACCTGCCGACGCGGGGCGTATTCGCCCGTTTTTTCCCAGTGGCGTTGGTTTGTGCGTTGGCGGGGCTGCCTGAGCCGATGTGCCGTGCATAGTACGGATCGCAAATGGCCCCAAGCGGGGCGATTTGTGATTTCCGGTGTGCCAGACAGAAGGCAAAACGCCTTAGAACGGGATAT
Organism: Paracoccaceae bacterium; assembly: GCA_049696055.1. Classification (GTDB taxonomy): domain Bacteria; phylum Pseudomonadota; class Alphaproteobacteria; order Rhodobacterales; family Rhodobacteraceae; genus JBAVTI01. The sequence continues at coordinate 2,682 of JBAVTI010000195.1, forward strand.
GCCGCTCGAAGTAGGTTGCTTCCTCGGACGGCCCGTATTCCCCAACCAATTGCACCAGATCGGCCAAAAGCTCGGTCCGCTTGCCAAGGCGAAAACCCGCACGGATGCGGGCCAGAAGGCCCATTTCGGTGTCAGGCAACAGATCAAGATGCGGGTTGAGGATGCCGCT
>JBAVTI010000196.1:0-7277 GCA_049696055.1 Paracoccaceae bacterium
GGTCGATCTGAGGATGGCACCATTCTGGTCGAGGCGGTTCTGGTCATGCCGACGCTGGTATGGGTGACGCTGGCGATGTTCGTGTTTTGGGACGGCTATCGGTCGAAGAACATTATCCAGAAGGCCACCTATACGATCTCGGACGCGATTTCGCGGATTGAGACCGACATTGACGGCAACTATATCAATGGGCTACTTGGCGTGATGAACTATCTGCTTGATGACAGCCAGCAGGCCAAGATGCGCGTCACCAGCGTGACCTATAAAGAGGCTGACGACGACTATCAGATTTTGTGGTCATACTCGCCGGGCAACAATATCACCCCGCTGGCGCAGGGTGTGTTGGCGGTGCCGGCGTTTCAGGCGAAAATCCCTAATCTGGCCGATGGTGATACCGTCGTGGTGGTCGAAACGCAGGTTGATTTTGAGCCTGCGTTTGACGTGGGCATGGCCGATCTGACCATCGAGAATTTCATCGTGACGCGTCCGCGTTCCGGGCGGGTGTGTTTCGTGGCCATCGCCTGTTTCTGAACAGTCTGAAAGATGGAATTGCGGCGTCCCTGGCTGGGGCGCCGTTTTTCGTTTGCATGTGAAGTGTCGATTTGCCCGCGGCTGTGCTTTGCTGCACAGTGGTTCTGCGATTGTCTTTCGTTGTCGCAAGGGGGGCAAGCGCCTAGATTGATGCCAACAGGGCACCCTGCCCTATCCCAGATCAGGAGAGCGTCATGTCGATCCGCCCCGTTGTCTACGAAGGTAAGGCCAAGCCCACGATGGAGGGTGCGGGCGTGCATTTGCACCGCGCCTTTGGCTTTACCAACCCCGAACAGATGGACCCGTTCCTGATGTTCGACGATTTCCGCAACGAGCGGCCCGAGAATTACCTGCGCGGGTTTCCGTGGCATCCGCATCGCGGCATTGAGACGATTACCTATGTGCTGGCCGGGTCGGTGGATCACGGCGACAGTCTGGGCAATGTCGGCACGTTGCGGGGCGGCGATGTGCAATGGATGACCGCTGGCTCGGGGATTTTGCATCAGGAAATGCCCAAGGGCAATGCCAAGGGCCAGATGCACGGGTTTCAGTTGTGGGCCAACCTGCCAAGCGCGCTAAAGATGACCACACCGCGTTATCAGGATGTGAAAGCCCGCGATATTCCGGAGATCATGGATGATGACGGCACCATGGTGAAAGTGATCGTGGGGTCGTTCTGGGGCAAGACCGGACCGGTGGATGGCATTGCGGCGGACCCGCAGTATCTGGATATCTTTGTGCCCGCCGGGGTGCGCAAGGTGTTCAAGGTCGATACCTACCGGCGGGCGTTTGCTTATGTGTTTTCGGGCGCTGGCACCTTTCGCGATGCCGGGCGTCCGGTTGGGGTTTTGCTGGAAAAGGAGGTGGCGGGCCAAGAGGTGAACATCCGCGATCTTTCGGGCGACCGCACGCTGGTGCAATTTGGCGCAGGTGATGAGGTGACAGTGCAGGCAGGCCCCGAGGGCGTGCGGTTCTTGCTGATTTCAGGCGCGCCGATCCAGGAGCCGGTGGCGTGGCACGGGCCGATTGTGATGAACACCCAAGCCGAATTGCAGCAAGCAATGGCGGATTTGCGCAACGGGACGTTTATCAAGCCCGCGCATTAGAGCGGATTGCGTCTATTCGGAATCAGCTAAAACCCAAAGCAAAGGGGGGTTCACACCCCCCAAGTCACCTTGGCCGCGGGCCAACGTGACGCCCCCCGTGGGATATTTTCAAACAGAAGAAAGGCGGATTTCTTTGGCACCAACCGCCTTCAGAGCCATGTCGGCGTAAAGCGATGCCACCTCGGTGCGCGACAGCCGACCCGTGGGGCGATACCAGTTGGTAACGCCGGTCAGCATGGCAATCAGCGCGAGGGTGGCAAGTTTGGGGTCAGCAAGGCTGAATTGGCCTGCGGCCTGGCCGGTTAACAGGATGGTTTCAAGGGCGGCTTCGTAGGCGTGGCGCAGGGTTTCGATCTTGACGAAATTATCGGGTGTCAGGTTGCGCAACTCCATATAGGCGATGAACACCGCATCTGGCCGGTCAAGGTGAAAGCCGATGTGAAAGCGGGCGAATTGCGCAAGGTGTTCTGCCGGGGTGGCGGCGGGTGGCAGGGATTGCAGGGCTGCCAGCAGCGCCTGCATGTGATCTTGCATCAGGTCAAACAGCAGGGTCTGTTTGTCGGGGGTGTAAAGGTATAGCGCGCCTGCCTGCACCCCGACCTCGGCTGCAATCTGGCGCATCGAGACGGCGGCATAACCGTGGCGGGCAAACAGCGATTGTGCAGCCGCACGGATGCGGGGGCCGGTGATTTCTGAATGCGAGCCGGTTTTGCGTGCCATAGGTCGATATTATCTGAACACACGTTCATTTCAAGCGGGTAGGTCTTGTCCACGGCTGACGCCGGGGGGCCTTGCTCCTTGGGGGCTGGGGGCGGTAAGGATAGGCTTGGTCTTGCAAGGGTGTCTGATGGCGCGGCGGCTTTCCCTAATTCTGTGTCTGGTTCTGGCAGGTTGTGCCGAATTTCCCGAATTGGACGTGGCCCCCACCGTGACCGGCGCGGCGGCACCGGTGATCTTGCCACTGGATGAATTGCTGGCCACCGCCGAAGCCGGGCAAATCACCGTGGCGGTAGGCACCTCGGTGGCGGCACGGGCGGCGCGGCTGCGGGCACGGGCGGCGGCGATGCAAGGCCCGGTACAAGACCCCGCCACACGGGCGCGGCTGGCGGCGGCGATCGCGGCGAACGGCGTTTGAGCCGCGTTGCAAGCGGGCAAGCAAACCGATAACAGGGCGCTGACGCCTTCGGTTCTGAAGGCCCGGTTTGGATGGAGATACCCGATGGCGGCCCCCTTGCGTCTTGGTCTTGCCGGTCTTGGCACGGTTGGCATTGGTGTGGTGAAGATCGTGCAAAACCATGCCGATCTGCTGGCCCTGCGCAGCGGCCGCAGGGTGGTGATCACCGCTGTCTCGGCGCGGGATCGCACCAAGAATCGCGACGCCGATCTGTCGGGCTATGCGTGGGAAACCGATCCGGTGGCTTTGGCACGGCGCGATGATGTGGATGTATTCATCGAGGTGATGGGCGGGTCGGAAGGTCCGGCGCGCGATGCCACTGAGGCTGCGATTGCGGCGGGCAAGGATGTGGTCACCGCCAACAAGGCGTTGCTGGCGCATCACGGCCATGCGCTGGCGCTGGCGGCGGAAAGCGCGGGTCGGGTGATCCGGTTCGAAGCGGCGGTGGCGGGCGGCATTCCGGTGATCAAGGCGCTGACCGAGGGGCTTGCGGGCAATCAGTTACGCCGGGTGATGGGGGTGATGAACGGCACCTGCAACTATATCCTGACGCGGATGCAGTCGGCGGGCCTGCCCTATGCGCAGGTATTCGAAGAGGCCCGGCAGCTGGGCTATCTTGAGGCCGACCCCAATCTGGATGTTGGCGGCATTGATGCCGGGCATAAGCTAAGTCTGCTGGCGGCGATTGCCTTTGGCACCAAGGTGTCGTTTGACGCGGTAGAGCTGGAGGGTATCGGCGCGATCTCGATCGACGATATCAAGCATGCCGCCGACATGGGGTATCGCATCAAGCTGCTGGGTGTGGCGCAGATGACGGGCCGGGGGCTGGAGCAACGGATGACGCCGTGTCTGGTGCCTGAAAGCCATCCGCTGGGCCAGTTGGAGGGCGGCACCAATATGGTGGTGCTGGAGGGCGACTCGGTCGGCCAGATTGTCCTGCGCGGGCCGGGTGCCGGGATGGGGCCAACCGCAAGTGCGGTGATGGGCGACGTGATGGATATTGCACGCGGCAACCGGCTTGCCACTTTTGGCCAGCCGGCCACCACACTTGCCACGCCGATTGCCGCCAAGACCTCGACGCCCGCACCGTGGTATCTGCGCATGACCTTGCTGGACAAGCCGGGGGCTTTGGCCAAAATTGCCACGGCGCTGGGCGATGCGGGCATTTCCATCGACCGGATGCGTCAGTATGGGCATCTGGGCGCTCAGGCCCGGGTGTTGATTGTCACGCACAAGGCAACCGGCGACGATGTGGCCCATGCGATGGGCCGATTTGCGGCGACGGGTGTGCTGGTTGGTGATCCGGTGGCGATCAGGATCGAAGAAGTCTGATCTGGTGGATTGGACGCTGGCGGTTGATATCTATTGCGAACGCACCAGCGCCGCCTTCTGGGCCGAGCCGGTAAACGCGATCAGCAATGCGGCCTTTCCGATGGCAGCCCTTTGGGCCGCGATCGAAGCACGCCGCAGGGCCGTGGCCACGCCGGTCTTGTGGCTGCTGATCGTCATGGCGGCGCTGATCGGTGTCGGATCGTCGCTGTTTCACACCTTTGCCAACCGCTGGTCGGAATATGCCGACACAATTCCGATCTGGAGTTTTGTCGCCCTGTTCGTCTTTACCGCCATTCACCAGATCGGCGGCGTAAGACCCGGACGGCTGATGGCGATAGCGTTGGGGGTTGGCGCGGTGTTGACGGTCGTCTATCTGGCCGCCGATGAAGGCGTTGGGGTGGTGGAAAGCGCCGATCCGCTGAATGGTTCGGGCCAATACGCACCCGCCTTGATGGCCTTGCTGATCTTTGCCGAAGGCAGCGTTCGCCGCCGCCACCCGATGCGCTATTGGATTGTGGGTGCTGCTTTGGCATTTTGTGCCTCGCTGATGTTTCGCACCGTTGATATGGCAGTGTGCCCGCAATTTCCGTTGGGGTCACATTTCATCTGGCACCTGTTGAACGGGCTGATGGTGGGGCTGCTTTTGCAGGTTTTGTTACGCTCGCCGCCGCAAATTCTGGCGAAAGCCGCCGCCTGACCGAGGCGTTAGCGCCACCAGCCTTGCCGCCCGGTTTTCCTGCCGCTACGAGAGTACGCAGATATTGCAAATAGGATGCCCAACATGGCCGACGCCAAAGAATTTCAAGACCGCTTGCTTTCATTGGGCCTGGCCCGCGTATCGGAAGCGGCGGCATTGGCCTCGGCCCGTCTGGTAGGGCATGGCGACGAAAAGGCCGCCGATCAGGCAGCCGTCAACGCGATGCGCGAGCAATTGAACCTATTGGACATCGCGGGCGTCGTGGTGATCGGCGAGGGCGAACGTGACGAGGCCCCAATGCTGTTCATTGGCGAAGAAGTTGGCACCGGCAATGGCCCTGCGGTGGACATTGCGCTGGACCCGCTGGAAGGCACCACCCTGACCGCCAAGGATATGCCCAATGCGCTGACCGTGATTGCGATGGCGCCGCGCGGCACGTTGCTGCATGCGCCGGATGTTTACATGGAAAAGCTGGCAATCGGGCCGGGGTTTGCGGTCGATACCGTGACGCTGGCGATGTCGCCCGCTGAACGGGTACGCGCTTTGGCTGCGGCCAAGGGCTGTGCTGCGGCAGATATTACGGTGTGCATTCTGGAACGACCGCGCCACGAGGCGTTGATCGCGGAAGTACGCGCCACCGGGGCGGCAATCCGGCTGATCACCGATGGCGATGTGGCCGGGGTTATTCACTGTGCCGAAGCGGAAATCACTGGCATTGACATGTATATGGGGTCGGGCGGCGCACCCGAGGGCGTGTTGGCGGCAGCGGCTTTGAAATGCATGGGCGGGCAGATGTATGGTCAGTTGCTGTTTCGCAACGACGACGAACGTGCCCGCGCCCGCCGTGCCGGGATCACCGATCTGAACCGCATTTATACCCGGGACGAGTTGGTGACGGCAGATGTGATCTTTGCTGCCACCGGGGTTACCAGCGGATCCATCCTGAAGGGCATTCAGCGCGAACCGGGTTGGGTGACCACCGAAACGTTGTTGATGCGCTCTAAAACCGGATCGGTGCGGCGGATGACCTACCGCAGCCCGGCAAAGTGACGGCGCAGGCGCATCCGGGACGGGCGTTTCTGGGGGTCGAAGCTTCGATCCTTGGTCGCCGCTGGGTTGGGCCCCTGGACGAAGAAAACCGGCTTGCCGAGGCGATGGCACAGGCGACACGGTTGCCGTTGGCACTGTGCCACACCTTGGTGAAACGCGGGGTGGCACCTGCGGATGTGGCGGCCTATCTGGCCCCCAGTTTGCGCGATCTGCTGCCAGACCCCTTGGCCCTGCGCGATATGGGCAAGGCTGCGGCGCGGTTCTTGGTGGCGTTGAAGGCCCGGCAGCGCATTGCGGTTTTCGCTGACTATGACGTTGATGGCGGCGCGTCGGCGGCGCTGCTTATGATCTGGCTACGGGCCATGGGGCATCGCGCAACGCTGTATATTCCTGACCGGATCGACGAAGGCTATGGCCCCAATGTGGCGGCGATGACGGCGCTGGCAAAGGACCATGATCTGATTGTGTGCGTCGATTGCGGGACACTGTCGCACGAACCGATTGCGGCGGCCAAGGCGGCGGATGTGGTGGTTTTGGATCACCACCTTGGGGCAGAGACCCTGCCCCCGGCGCTTGCCGTCGTGAACCCCAACCGGCAGGACGAAGATGGCGCGCTTGCCCATTTGTGTGCGGCATCAGTGGTGTTCTTGATGTTGGTCGAGGCAAACCGGCAGCTGCGCGGTGAAGGTGTGACCGGGCCTGACCTGATGGCGATGCTGGATCTGGTGGCGCTGGCAACGGTGGCAGATGTCGCACCCTTGATCGGGGTCAACCGGGCGTTTGTGCGCCAAGGGCTGAAGGTGATGGCGCGGCGCGAGCGGCTGGGCATCAAGGCCCTGGCCGACGTGGCCCGGATGGACCGCGCGCCCACCCCCTATGCATTGGGTTTCTTGCTTGGTCCGCGCGTGAACGCAGGCGGGCGCATCGGGCAGGCCGATCTTGGTGCGCGCCTGCTTGCCACCAATGACGCCCACGAAGCGGCGGCCTTGGCCGAGCGGCTGGACGTGCTAAACACCGAGCGCCGCGATATTGAGGCCGCAGTGCGCGCCAGTGCGATGGCGCAGGCAGAAGCGCGGGGGCTGGATGGCCCCTTGGTCTGGGCGGCGGGCGAAGGCTGGCATCCCGGCGTGGTGGGCATTGTGGCGGCGCGACTGAAAGAAGCCGCGAACCGGCCTGCTGTGGTGATCGGGCTGGACGGGGATGAAGGCAAGGGGTCGGCGCGATCGGTAGCCGGGGTTGATCTTGGGGCCGCAGTTCAACGTTTGGCGGCCGAAGGGTTGCTGATCAAAGGCGGCGGTCACAAAATGGCGGCGGGCCTGACGGTGGCGCGCGACAAGTTGGATGCGGCAATGGCGCGGCTGGGAGAATTGCTGGCCAAGCAAGGTGC
>JBAVTI010000197.1:0-2928 GCA_049696055.1 Paracoccaceae bacterium
TGAACAATGCCGTCTCTGGCACATCACGCAGCAGGCTGTTCAGATCGACCACCTTCTCGATCCACTCGCCAAAGGGCTGCGCACCAGCCAATTTGTCCTTCAACGCGGTGTCGTGGTAAAGCTTGCCCTCTTTCATATCGACGGCAATCATCTGCCCCGGCCCCAGCGCGCCCTTTTCGCGCACCGTGGATTCGTCCACCGGCACCATCCCGGCCTCGGAACCCGCAATCAGCAGCCCGTCGCCGGTCACCACATAGCGCATCGGGCGCAGACCATTGCGATCAAGCCCCCCACACACCCAACGCCCATCGGTCATCGCCAAGGCGGCGGGCCCATCCCACGGCTCCATCACCGCGTTGCAATAGGAATACATATCGGCCCAGGCTTTCGGCATATCCGTCGTTGCCTTCGACCACGCCTCTGGCACCATCATGGTCTTGGTCATCGGTGCCGACCGCCCCGACCGCACCATCACCTCAAACACCGCATCCAGCGCCCCACTGTCCGACGTGCCGCCCGGAATGATCGGCTTGATATCCTCGGCCGCCTCGCCAAACGCCCCAGACGCCATGCGGATCTCATGGCTTTTCATCCAGTTGACGTTGCCCTTCAGCGTGTTGATCTCGCCGTTATGCGCCAACATGCGGAACGGCTGCGCCAACCACCACTGCGGGAAAGTGTTCGTCGAATACCGCTGATGGTAAATCGCAAACGCAGACTCAAACCGCTCGTCCATCAGATCGGGATAGAACACCGCCACCTGCTCGGCCAACATCATGCCTTTGTAGATGATGCTACGGCACGACAGGCTGCACAGATAAACCCCCTGAATTTGCGCCGCCAACGCCGCCTTCTCGATCCGGCGACGGATGATATAAAGCTCGCGCTCGAACTGTTCCTCATCAATCGCCTTGTCGCAACGGATCAAAATCTGCTCGATCTCGGGCCGCGTCGCATTGGCCTTCTCGCCCAGCACAGACGTATCCACCGGCACATGCCGCCAGCCGTAAATGTAATGCCCCATCCGCAGCACTTCGGTTTCCACGATGGTCCGGCAACGCTCCTGCGCCCCGAAATCCGTACGCGGCAGGAACACCTGCCCCACGGCAATCAACTTGACCATATCCGGCTCGTGCCCGGTGCGGCGCACCTGATCATAGAAAAACTTGACCGGGATCTGCACATGAATCCCCGCGCCATCGCCGGTCTTGCCATCCGCATCCACAGCACCCCGGTGCCACACCGCCTTCAGCGCCGAAATCCCATGCTCCACCACCTTGCGGCTGGGCTTGCCGGAAATCGAGACCACCAAACCCACGCCACAAGACGCGTGTTCGTCATCTGCTTTGTAAAGCCCGTTGGCATCCAACCAAGCGCGCTTTGCTTCTTCCGCGGCAACCCAGGCTGCATCGTATTTTTCCATGCCAGTCATCCTTACGTCTCCCGCAAATCTCGTGTCATTCTGTGCCGCCAGACCAACCGGTCTGCGATTCTGTTCATTTTGCCCGGTCAATTCAACAACCGCGCTTCCACATCCCGCACCGTGCGGGTCAGATCGGCTAGCCGATGATCGAACATATCGCCCACCATCTGCCCCAACAGCCCAACCGCCTTTACCCGCTCCACCACATTGTGCCCGGCCCCATGCACCGTGCAGATATGCAGGTTCGCCCCGCCCGAGAACTTTGCCCGATGCTGCGCATCCATTGCATCGCGCGCGCCGTAAATCACGAAATAGGTCGTGCGGTCATTCAATGCCCAAGACAAAGGCCGATGGTTTTCGCGCACCAGAAACGGCCGAAACTCTGGCCAGCGCGGATCATCCACCACCGCCGGGTCCAAACTGAACTGCGGCACAAACGCCACCGCCGTCCGCACCGGCACCACCCCCGAAAACAGCACCGCGCCATAGCCGCCCATGCTGTTGCCGATGGTTGACACCTGCCCAGCCCCCACATCCTGCATCATCCGCAACACCACTTTGGCAATCTTGTCCATCATCCCGTAACTGGAAAACCAGCTGCGTTCACGGTCGACCACAAACAACACGTTGTTGGTGGCATCGCGCGACGCCGTCCCCATAAATTCTTTCGCCTGCAACCCGCCCATCTGATGGCCGATGCCGGTAAAGGCCACCACAAGCTCTTCCGTCGAGCCGGGCAAAAAGCTGATGCCCAGCCTGCCGTCATCAACCAGCGATATCAGCGGCATCGCCTTGGCCCTTCTGCATCGCTGGCACCGGGTAAGACGACATGATGGCGTCGCACTCAAACAGCGGCTCGGTCGCGCCAAACCCCGGCTCGCCCGGCATGATAAACTGCACCGGGCTGCCATCCACCGGCACAAATTCGCCCCCGGCCTCGCTCCATTCCGACGGCCCGGCAAAGAACATCCGCCACTCGGTGCTGATATATTCGTAACCCCGCGCCTGACGCAGAAGGCTGCCTTCATCATCGGTTTCGGTATAGTCGTATTCGGTCTGCTTCAGGCTGATGCCGTCGATCACCACGCTTTTGCCGGTCAGCTGGTCAAAGCCCGTCACATGGGTATGCTCGCCATTGTCGCGGCTTAGCTCAAAGTCATAGCTATCCCGCCCACCCAATAAATCGCTGAACGACGCCGGGTCGGCTGCACCCGGATCCAGGGTTTGCACCACGGTCGGGAACTGATCGACACTTTCGATCCACTGGGCCTCGCTGTCGATCTTGCTTAGGAAAAAGATCCCCTCCTGATCGAAATCCGCGCGCCACTGATCGCCGGGGTTGTCTGCGGTGCAGGTATAATGGTTCGACACCCGACAACCGCGCGCCTGCACCGTCAGATAAGAGGTGCAGCCCTCGGGCGGGGTAAACTGCTTACCCGCAACAGCAGGCAGCGCACTTAGCACAAACAGCGCAAACGCCAGTCGCATCGCCACACCTTTGCCCT
>JBAVTI010000198.1:0-17045 GCA_049696055.1 Paracoccaceae bacterium
CGATTTCAAGCTTTGCGTCCGGGCATTGGCCCAGCAAAATCGCCAGAGCGTCCAAGGTGCCCCCGGCGGCTTCGTCTATTTCGGCGGAGCCAAGTTTGAACGGGATCTGCTGTTTTGCCAAAATCTCGTTCAGGCGGCCGGCGCAGTGGGCTGCACTGCCGTCGGCTGGCGGTGGCGTTTCCGAGGCGTCCGCGCCGGTATCGCCGATTGCGTTCGTGTCGCCGTTGGCTGCTGTGGCCGTATCGCCGCCGATGCGTTTGAATTCGATGCGGCGGTTGGCTTCGCGGCCGGCCTCGGCGGTGTTGTCGGCGATGGGTTGGTCTTCGCCATAGCCGACGGCAGTCAGGCCGCCAACCGGGGCGCGGCGCCCCTGCAGTGATAATAGCACGGCTTCGGCACGGGCCTGAGACAGCGCGCGGTTGCCTTCGGTCGAGCCTTGGGCATCGGTATGACCGCCGATTTCCATCTTGAGATCAGGACATTGGCCCAGAATCGCCGCCAGCGCGTCAAGCGTCGCATTCGCCGCAGGGGCGATTTCGGTGCTGCCGGGGGCAAAGGTGATCTTTTGCTTGGCAAGGGCTGCGTTGATGTCGTCGACACATTCCTCGGGGGTGGGCAGTGCTGCCAGCGGGTCAAGTTTTTCGTCATAGCTGACGGACACCTTGAAGGATTTTCCCTGACCCAGCTTGTCCGACAGCACCTGTGCGATGCGGGCGCGGGCATTCAGCGAGCCGGTGACGCCGGAAATCTCGACGGTATCGGCGCGTACCACAAGGTTGCCGTGGTGCAGTTCGGCCAGAGATTCAAGCCCGGCCAGCACCCGGATCGGCCAGCCATCGGGCAGTTCGGCATCAATGCGGGTGGCAATATAGACTTTTGCCGCGCCAAATTGCGCTTTGGCATAGCTGTCGACTGCGGCGCGCAGCAGATCGTCGGTCAGGCGGCCGCGCAACTGCACCTGGCCGTCTTCGGCAAGGGTTGCGGTAAACTCGGCGGGGCCTTGTTGCTGAGAGGTGGGTTTGGGTGGCAGCGTCGATTTCAACGAAAACACTGGCGGCAGCGCGGTTTGCAATTCGCCCACCACCTTGTCGAAGGTGGCTTGGGGGGTGGCAACATCGGCCAGCAGCGTCACGTCGGCATCCGAAAAGGTGATCGAGCCTGCGCCCAGTTCGCTGACGGCACGGATGCCCGCCTCGGCGGCTTCGGACCATTTCGGGGTCGGCACGCCAAGGCCAATGGTGCAGGTGGTTTTGCCTTCCGCGCCTGCGGCCACAGCGGCGGCAAGGATACGGATGCGGGCGCGTTCGGTATCCGCCGAGCAGGCATCAAACCGCGCGCCCTCGGCGTCTTTGACAAAGCGCAGGGTAAAGGGGGTCAACACGGGACGCGGGGCAGAGATATTGATGGTAACGGCAAGGCCTTCGGGTTTGCGCGAGGCGAGATCGGATTCGAGGCGGCGTTTTTCGGCCTCGCTGTCGGAAATCGCGGTGATCGAGACCCGGTCAGCGGCGACCGATATTTTCGAGCGCGGCAGCATTTTCAGCGCCTCAAGCCCGTAGGCCAGTGCTGCATCCCAGCCTTCGGGGGCGGGGAAGGCGGCGGTTTCCAGCATGTCGGAAATTTCGAGGCCAGCGGCAAGGGCGGCTGCTTCGTCGGCCAGTGCGGTTTTGACATCGGCACCTTCGGCGGCGGTCGGCAACAGGCCGATCAACGAGATACCTTCGTCATTGCGCAGCATTTCCACCGAAAAGCGCGGCGCCTCGATGGCGCGCACCGGCGTCACCTCCAGCTCGTCACGCACCCGCGACGATTCGACGATGGAAGCCGCCATGTTGACGACGCGAAAGCGGGCGGCCTCATTTGGGGCGGTGCCTTGCAGGCGAACCTGCAAGCCGTCAGCCTGAACCGAGGCCCAAGTGATGCCTTCGGTCAGCAGTTTCGAGGTAACGGCGGCGTCCGAGCGGGTTTCGATCACAGCGGCGGCCCACCACGCCGCAAGCAGCGCCAGCAGGGCGGCCCCGGCAAAGGCGCCAGCGGCGATCATGGTATTCGTGAGTCGCATTCAAGGGCCTTCAAACCAGAACAACACGTGCTTCCTTAGGCCGCCTAGGCCGGGGGTTCAATCAAACCAGTGCGGCGACGGCAAGAAACAGCGCCGGAATCAGCCCCGCATCGCGGTTTGAGCGGAAAAGTGCCAAGCAGCGGTCGGGGTTAGCGGTATCAAGGCGTTGCAGCTGCCACGCCAGATGCGCGCCAAAGGCCGCGACCCCGCCCAGAGCCAGCACCAGTTTCAGCGGATCGGCTGTCGGCAGCAGCGCCAGCAGAATCGCGGCCATCATCAACAGCATCGACCCCAGCAAAAAGCCCCGCAGCCAAGGCTTGGTCTGCGCATCGCCAAACAGCCGGGCGGTGGATTTGACGCCGATCAGCGCGTCGTCGTCTTTGTCTTGATGGGCATAGATGGTGTCGTAAAACAGGGTCCAGACGATGCCCGACAGCCACAGAACCAATGCAGGCAATCCAAGGCTGCCGGTATGCGCCGTCCACGCCACCAGCGCGCCCCAGTTGAAGGCAAGGCCAAGAAACGCCTGAGGCCACCAGGTAAAGCGTTTGGCAAACGGGTAGATGGCGACAAGGGCAAGCGAGGCGATGCCAAGTTTGATGGTGGCCGCGTTGTAGGTGAACAGGATAATCGCGCCAAGCAGGGCTTGGGTGACCATCCAGATCAGCGCCTGGGTGACGCTTACCTGCCCCGAAGGGAGGGGGCGGCTTTTGGTGCGGGCAACCTGGGCGTCGAAATTGCGGTCGGTGATGTCGTTCCAGGTACAACCCGCCCCGCGCATCAGGAACGCCCCCAGCGCGCAGCCAAGCGCGATCCACAGATCCCAAAGCTTGAAGCCCGGACCGGCGGCGGCGGCAAGGGTCAGGCCCCAAAAACACGGGATCAGCAACAGCCAGGTGCCAATGGGCCGGTCGGCACGCGACAGCCGCAGGTAGGGGCGGGTGGCGGCAGGGGCAAGGGTGTCGACCCAGTTGCCGCGCGGCGCATCGGCCACGGTTCCGGCGGTTTGCGGGGCAGCGATTTTGGCGGCATCCGCCTCTGGCCTTTGTGCGTCCGGGTGCATAGGTTTGGCCTCATGGCAGATGCGAAGATCAGACTCTATGTAGATCAGCCTTTGGGCTTGGGGCAACCCGTTCCGCTGAATGCGGATCAGGCGCATTACCTGTTTGCGGTGATGCGGCTGGGGGTGGGGGCGGCGGTGCTGCTGTTTAACGGGCGCGACGGCGAATGGCGCGCGCTGGTGGCCGAGGCGGGCAAGCGTGGCGGTATCATGGTCTGTGAGGCGCAGACCCGGCCTTTGCAGATGCCGCCGGATCTGTGGCTGCTGTTTGCGCCGATCAAGAAGGCGCGCACCGATTTCATCGTGGAAAAGGCCACCGAAATGGGGGCGGCGCGGATTTTGCCGGTGCAGACCCAGCACACCAATGCCGAACGCCTGAAGCAAGATCGTTTGCAGGCGCATGCGGTCGAGGCGGCGGAACAATGCGGCGGTACTTTTGTGCCGGAGGTTTGTGAGTTGGTGTCGCTGGACAAGCTGTTGGCGGGCTGGGACATGGCGCGGCGCATTCTGTGGTGCAACGAGCATCTGGTGGGCCTGTCTGCCGCCCTGACCGGGGTTATTGATAGCCGTGGCAGTCCTTGGGCGATCTTGATCGGGCCGGAGGGCGGATTTTCAGACCGTGAGCGGGCGAAACTGGCAGCGATGCCCTGCGTAGTGCAAGCAAGCCTGGGGCCGCGCATTCTGCGGGCGGATACGGCGGCGGTGGCGGCGTTGACGCTGTGGCAATCGGTGCTGGGAGATTGGAGTTGATACGGGCGGCGGAACCGGCGGATCGCGCGGCGCTGGACGCGTTCTTGCTGACCCATGCGGATCGCGCGATGTTTGCACTGACCAATTTGCGCCAGCATGGGATTGCCGCCAAAGGCTTTGGCAGCGCACATCCGCATGCGACGCGGTTTTGGCTGGTGGGGCCGGGGGTGCGCTGGGTGATTGCGCTGTCGCAGGCGGGAATGCTGCTGCCGGTGCTGCCACATGGGGCAGACATGGCGGGACTTGCAGGCGCGCTGGCGGGGGTTGAAATTTCGGGTGCCGTGGGTCCGGTCGGGCAGGTGCGGCCTGCCTTGGCGGCGCTGGGCCTGACCGGGCGGGCGGTGGTGGACCGCGACGAGCCGGGGTTCGCGCTTGATCTGGCGGCGTTGATACTGCCGGCGGGGAAGGGCGCGGTTCTGGTGACGCCGGGGGCTGCCGAACGTGAGCAGATGCTGGTGTGGCGGTCGGCGTATAATGTGGAAATTCTGGGGGCGTCAGTTGCGCGGGCGCAGAAAATGGCTGTAGCCGAGATTGACGCCTATCTGGCGCGGGGCAGTCATCGGCTGTTGCTGCGGGGCGGTGAGGCGGTGGCGATGACCGGGTTTAACGCGATCTTACCGGAAATTGTGCAGGTGGGGGGCGTGTTTACGCCGCTTGCGCTGCGTGGGCAGGGCTTTGCGCGGTTGGCGGTGGCCCTGCATCTGGCACAGGCACGCGCGGCGGGCGTGCGCCGCGCCGTGCTGTTCGCGGCCAATGCGGCGGCGGCGCGGGCCTATCGATCAATCGGATTTCAACCCGTGGGAGAAGTTGCGTTGGTGATGTTTGATGGCATGCAGGCGGTGGCAGCATGAGCCTGTTTCGCCCCGAGGCAATGACTGCGCTGCTGCGCTGGCGCGAGGTGGCGCTAGCGGTTCTGGTGGCGGCGTGGGGGGCGTGGCTGGTCGGGCTTGGCGGCTATGTTCTGGTGCCATTTGGCGCGGTTGTGGCGGCGCTTGGGCTGGGGCTGGGGGTGTTGGCGTGGCGGCGGTTGCGGTTTGGCCAAGGGGTTGGCGCGCCGGGGGTGGTTGAGGTGGACGAGGGCCAGATCAGCTATTACGGGCCGTCCTTTGGCGGGTTTGTCGCCCTGCCAGAGCTTGCGGAACTGCGGCTGATGGCGATGCAGGGGCAGCGGTATTGGCGGCTGAAGCAGGCGGATGGCCAGATGCTGATGATCCCGGTCGAGGCCACGGGGGCAGAGCGGCTGTTTGATGCGTTTGCGGCGCTGCCGGGGATGGACAGTCAGGCTTTGGTGGCGGCGATTTCGCCAGTCGTGGGGAAGACGGCGGGCGCGCGGGGGCTGGCTTTGGTGGATGATACGGCGATGATTGGGCCGGTGATCTGGCGGCGACCTGCGCGAATGGCGCTTCGCTAGCCTTGGTCTGCGCGTGGCCGCACAGTGACGCCGATGCGTCTGCCCTTGACTTGGGCGCAGGTTAGCGACACCTCTGTTCGCCGGAACCAACGCCAAAGATCGGAGCCTTTCCCATGTCTATCCCTCAATCCGGCGGTGGTCCGATCGAAGATTTCGCGCAATTGGCCGCGATGATGGAGGACGGCTGCAAGCCTGCCTCGGATTGGCTGATTGGCACCGAGCATGAAAAGTTCGGCTATCTGACCGACACGCTGGCGCCGCTGCCTTACGCGGGTGCGCGGTCGGTGAAGGCGGTGCTGGAAGGGCTGCGCGACCAGTTTGGCTGGACCCCGGTGATGGAGCAGGAACACATTATCGGCCTGACACGCAACGGCGCGAATGTGTCACTGGAGCCGGGCGGGCAGTTCGAATTGTCGGGCGCGCCGCTGGTTTCGGTGCATGATACGGCGGCGGAATTTGACAGCCACATGGCCGAAGTGGCGACGGTGACGGCGAATATGGGCGTGCGGTTCATGGGGATTGGCGCGGCGCCAGAGTGGAGCCACGCCGAGATGCCGGTGATGCCAAAGGGGCGTTATCGGTTGATGACCGACTATATGGGGCGTGTCGGCACCCACGGCACCCAGATGATGTATCGCACCAGCACGGTGCAGGTTAATCTGGATTACGGGTCCGAGGCGGACATGGTGAAAAAGCTGCGGGTGGCGCTGGCGTTGCAGCCGGTGGCGACGGCGCTGTTTGCGTCGAGCCCGTTCTTTGATGGCACCCTGAACGGGCATAAATCGTGGCGGTCGCGGATTTGGCGGGGCTTGGATGACAGCCGCACCGGAATGCTGCCGTTTGCGTTTGAGGACGGCATGGGGTTCCAGCGCTATGTCGACTGGGTTCTGGATGTGCCGATGTATTTTGTCTATCGCGATGGCAAGTATATCAATGCCTTGGGCATGAGTTTCCGGGATTTCCTGAAGGGCGAATTGCCAGCCCTGCCGGGGGAAAAGCCGACGCTCAGCGATTGGGCCGACCATATGACAACGGTGTTCCCCGAGGCGCGGGTGAAGAAATATATCGAGATGCGCGGGGCCGATTGTGGCAACCGGGCGCATATCGTGGCGCTGCCCGCGTTTTGGGTTGGGTTGATGTATGATCAAACGGCATTGGATGCGGCGTGGGATCTGGTGAAGGGCATTGATACCGCTACCCGCGAAGGCTTGCGGGTGGCCGCATCGGTGGATGGATTGCAGGCCGTGGTTGGCGATGTGAAGATGACCGATCTGGCACGGGCGGCGGTGGCGCTAAGCCATGCCGGGCTGGCGGCGCGCGGCATGAACGAGCAGGTATTGCTGGCCCCCTTGGTCGAAAGCCTTGGCACCGGCGAGGTGCAGGCGGACCGGTTGCTTGATCTTTACCACGGCGACTGGGGCGGCGATCTGCGTCGGGTTTACGCGGCCACCACGCTGTAACCAACAGGTTATGGGCGGGTCAGGCGGGCCGCAAGGTTTGGCGCGTATCGGGCAGCTGCTGGAATGCGCCGGGAGAGTGGGCCATTGCCAAGGCAAGGCCTGCACCGGGCAAAAGTGCTGCGATTGCCCAAGTGCCGGGGGTGGCGTGGCCTTTGGGCGGGTGCGTCAGTGCCATCCAAAGCCCGAAGCCCCCAAGCACGGCAAAGCTGGCGGGAAGGACAAGGGATGCGGGGCTGATAAGCCCGGTCAGGCAGGCCATCAGGGGCAGGCAGGCCACGAGGTAGCCAAAATTCAACCAAAACAGCTGCGGTTGGCGGCAGGTCTTGGCCAGTTGGGCCAATTGTCTGGCGGTGCGTTGTTGCATGATTGATTCCCCCTTTGTTCGCATCTGGGGTCACATTCGCATGCATTTGTTAACGATGATTGAAGGCCGCAAGATTTGCCGGAAGCACCGCTATTTCTGACCGATCCTTGGTTCGGTTCCGGCATTCAGCCGCTGGATATTGGCCGCATGCCGCCAATAGACCAACAGCGTCAGAACCGCCCCCAATGCGATCATCCGGCCATGGCCCAGACCCAGCATCCAAATGGTGGATGACGCCGCCGCCACCAAAGCGGCAAGCGAGGATATCCGGCTGACCAAAGCAGTGACCAGCCAGATCGCACAGACCCCAAGGCCTACAGGCCAGGCCAGCGCCAGCAGTGTGCCGATAAAGGTGGCCACACCTTTACCGCCTTTGAATCGCAACCAGATCGGGAAGATATGGCCGACAAAGGCCGCCAGTGCCGCCAGTTGCGCGGCATCTTCGGCAACGAAATAGCGCGCCAGCAGCACGGCAACAGCGCCCTTGGCCGCATCAAGGACCAAGGTTGCGGCGGCGGCACTTTTATTGCCGGTGCGCAGCACGTTGGTGGCCCCGATATTGCCCGAGCCGATGGTGCGCAAATCGCCCAAGCCCATGGCGCGGGTGATCAAAAGGCCAAACGGCACCGCGCCCAACAGGTAGGCCAGCAGCGCCACCAGCCCCAAAATCGCCCCGGAAGTTGTGAGTTCAGGCATCCGTCACCCCTACGATGTGTAAACCCGGGCACCGCCCAGATAGGTCGCCAGCACCTTACCCTCCATCCGCTGGCCGTCAAACGGTGTGTTCTTGGATTTGGACAGCAATGTGAAGCGATCGAGCAGGAAGGGTGCGTCGGGGTCGAACAGCACAAGGTCGGCGGGGGTGCCAATGGCAAGCCGACCCTGCGGCAGGCCAAGGCGTTTGGCGGGGTTCAGCGACAGCGCGCGCCACAGGGTGGGCAAGTCGATGGCACCCGCATGGTAAAGCCGCATGGCGGCGGGCAACAGGGTTTGCAGGGCGACAGCGCCAGAGGCGGCTTCCTCATAGGGCAGGCGCTTGGATTCCTCATCCTGCGGGGTGTGCTGCGAGCAGATGATGTCGATCAGGCCATCGGCGACGGCCTGAACCATGGCAAGGCGGTCTTGTTCATCGCGCAGGGGCGGCATCAGTTTGAAAAAGGTGCGGTAGTCGCCAACGTCGAGGTCGTTCAGCGTCAGGTGATGGATGGAAATCCCTGCGGTGACATCAAGGCCATTGGCCTTGGCGCGGGCAAGGGCGGGCAGGGTGCGGGCGCAGGTGATCTGATCGGCGTGGTATTTCACCCCGGTAAGTTCCACCAGCGCCATGTCACGGTCAAAGCCCATACGCTCGGCCAGCGGGTGGACACCGGGCAGGCCCCGAAGGCTGGCGAATTTGCCAGAGGTGACGGCGGCACCAGCGCTTAGGCCGGGATCTTGCGGGTGGCCGATGATCAGCGCGCCAAGGCTGCGGGCATAGGTGAAGGCGCGGGCCAAGGCCTTGTGGTCGGTGGAAACATGGTCGCAATCTGTGAAAGCCAGCGCGCCTGCGTCAAGCAGAAAGCCGATTTCGGTCATCTCGCGGCCCGCGCGGCCTTTGGTCAGGGCGGCCATGTGGTGGATGCGGACGGCGGTTGCATCGCGGGCGCGGCGGGTGACGAATTCAAGGATTTCGGGCGTGTCGATGGCGGGGGTGGTATCGGGGCGGGCGATGATGGTGGTGACCCCCCCGGCGGCGGCGGCGAGGCCTGCGGATTTGAACGACTCGCGGTGACGCTCGCCGGGCTCGCCGATTTTCACGCCGAGGTCGATGATGCCGGGGGCAAGGCATTTGCCATCGCAATCAAGGATTTGCGCGCCTTTGGGGGCGGGGCCGTTGATCGCCTGAATCAGGCCGTTGTGGGTGGTAAGCGCGCCCAGGGTGTCGGTGCCGGCCTCGGGGTTGATCAGGCGGGCGTTGGTGAAGTGAAGGATCATTTGGCACCTGTTTGGGCAGGGGGCTGCTTATCCATCCCTGACGGGCTGTCTGCGCGGGGGGCAGCGACGCGATCGGTTCGGAGTAAGGGGGGGGCGGTTGGGGGTAAGGGCGGGGCGGTTGGTGTCATCGGCGCGTGCCCTGTCGGGCGGCATCAATGGCGGCGATCACCGGAGCGGTGGCGGCCATGTATTTCATCAGGTGTTTGTCGCCTTTATGAGTGACGATCTGAACATCGCCAAAGAACGGGCGGGCACGGGTAATTTCGGCAAGGCCAATGCTGCGGTCCCCGGGGCCAAGCAGGCGTTTGTCGGTAAGCCGCCATGTCAGGGCAAGGGCCTCGGAGGCAAGATAGGAGCCGCGAATGCCCATGGCAATGATGGCGGCAACCGGGCCTACCCACGGATCGGGATTGCCTGCGGCGATAAGGGCAATGCCTGCGATGATGCCACCGATAGCCGCCATGATGGCATGGCCGCGCCAGTAGGTGGTTTTGTCGGCAGCCCAGTTGTGCAGCAGGGTCTCGCCGGGATTTAGCGGTGTGGGGGCAATGGGGCCGTGGATGGAGTCGCGGGGCAGGGTCATAGGTTTTTCCCGCCAGATGAATGGCTGTGCAGGGACCGGGTTGCACCGCGGTCGCGCGTCTCAAACGCCCGCCACAGGGCTATAGCGATTGTTGCAAGCGACAGAGCAAGGAGCGCCGCTATCAAGATTTGGCTGAACGCAGACCGGGCGCATTGGAGTTGGGCGTCAGGGCCGCACTCTAAACCTGCAACAGGGCTGATCTGCGGGAAAATGGTGCCGATGATCAGGGCCGCTGCGAAAAACGCAAATGCCAGCAACAGCAGCTTTGTTTGGGGCGACCCGCGCAGGTTCACACCATCACCCCGACTGCCTTGCGGCCGCGTTCGGCGCGCAAATTTCGGGCCAGCAGGTCCATGCAGGCCATGCGGACAGCGACGCCCATTTCGACCTGTTCCTGAATGACGCTTCGGTTGATGTCGTCGGCCAGTTCGCCGTCGATCTCGACGCCGCGGTTCATCGGGCCGGGGTGCATGACGATGGCATCGGGTTTGGCGTAGCTTAGTTTTTCGGCATCGAGGCCAAAGCGGTGGTAATATTCGCGTTCCGACGGGATGAAACCGCCGTCCATCCGTTCGCGTTGCAGGCGCAGCATCATCACCACATCCGCACCTTCAAGGCCTTTGCGCATGTCGTCGTAAACCTCGCAGCCAAACTCGGCGACGCCTGCGGGCATCAGGGTGGGGGGCGCGATCAGGCGGATGCGGTTTTCCATTTTGCCCAGCAAGATCAGGTTGGAACGCGCCACGCGGGAATGGGCGATATCGCCACAAATGGCCACGGTCAGGCGCTGGATACGGCCTTTGGCGCGGCGGATGGTCAGGGCATCCAGCAGGGCCTGGGTGGGGTGTTCGTGGCGGCCATCGCCCGCGTTCAGCACAGCGCAGTTTACCTTGGAGGCCAGCAGGTTGACCGCGCCCGACGAGGGGTGGCGCACCACCAGCAGGTCGGGGTGCATGGCGTTCAGCGTCAGGGCGGTGTCGATCAGGGTCTCGCCCTTTTTGACCGACGAATGCGCCACCGACATGTTCATCACATCCGCGCCAAGGCGTTTGCCTGCCAATTCGAAACTGGCTTGGGTACGGGTGGAATTCTCAAAGAACATGTTGATCTGGGTCATGCCTGCCAGCACGTCAGATTGTTTGACGGTACGGCGGTTGAGATCGACATAGCGGTCGGCCAGATCAAGCACGGCGCGGATCTCATCAGGGGCGAGGTGTTCGATGCCAAGCAGGTGGCGGGCGCGGAAGGTCATCGGCAGGCTCCTCGTCTCGGTCCGGGTTGCTTATGGCAAATGCGGCGGGGTGGGGCAACGATCAATCGGTGGTTTGCCATTCGGGGGCCGTAGTGCAGCAGGAACACTACGCCTAGGGTGGAAACAGGAAGCATGGGGTAAATCGGCATCAAGCACCCGTGACCGGGATCGTGGAAACCTTGGTTTGAACCAAGGGCTGTGTAAAGCGGTGGCTTGTGGCCGCAGGGGTGGGGGCATACCTTTGGCACATGGGAATCGCTGAGGACATTGCCGGAGAGGGTGGCTGGCACGTGGCGCTGGCGGCGCTGGCGTGGCAGCATGATCTGGGCGTGACCGAGGTGATCGGTGATGCGCCGCTGAACCGCTATGAGCTGGCGGAGGCGGCCCCGGTGCCGGCACAAGAAGCTGTGGCCGTTACCCTGCCAGCGCGGGCGGTGGCATCTGCGGCGAACGTGCAGCCAGCAGGGCCGCCTGCCGACGCGGTGGCGCAGGATGTGGCGGGGCGGGCGGCAAGTCTGGCCGAATTGCGCAGCGCCCTAGAGGGGTTTGAGCGCTGTGAATTAAAGCGCGGGGCCAAGGCCACGGTGTTTGCGACCGGCAATCCGGCAGCGCGGGTAATGGTGATTGGCGAGGCGCCGGGGCGTGACGAAGATGCCGAGGGGCGGCCATTTATCGGGCGCATGGGGCTGATGTTGGACCGGATGTTTGCCGCCATCGGCATGGGGCGCGATCATCCAGACCCCGCCCACGCGCTCTATCTGACCACTCTGATGCCGTGGCGCACCCCGCAAGATCGCGACCCCAGCCCGGATGAAATCGCAATGATGCTGCCGTTTTTGGCGCGGCATGTGGAACTTGCGGCCCCTGATCTGATCGTGGTGATGGGCAATATGCCCTGTCAGGCGGTGCTGGGGCGGGGCGGCATTACAAGGATGCGGGGAGAATGGGCCGAAGGCCTGGGTCGCCCGGTTCTGCCGATGTTGCACCCGGCGTATTTGCTGCGCAACCCGGCAGCCAAGCGCGAGGCTTGGGCGGATTTGCTGACGCTTCAGGCGCGGTTGCGGGAATAGGTCGCGCCACAGAGCCTTAAGTTGCGGCAAGTGCCCGGTGCCGGATTGGCGATCTGACCGATGGCGATAGCATCACAATCTGCTGAACGGCGCCGCAAACCGGGGCTTGCGGCGATTTGCGCGCTGGGTGGTGCTTTGCGCATCGGGCGGAACGGGTTAGACATAGAGAGATGACATCTTGCAGGATCGGACCGCCAGCCCATGCGATTTTTCGGACGTAGCCTGATCGGTGTGTTTTTGTTTGCGGTGACGCTGGGGCTGTTGGCGCTGGCGGGGCAGGTGGTGGTTTCTGCGGTGCAGGCGCGGCTGGCGGGCAAGGAACCGGGGCAACCCGCCGCGGAGCGCGAGTTTTCGGCAGCGGTTGCCATGGTGCAGCCGGGGCGGATTGTGCCGCAGCTGGTGGCCTTTGGCGAAGTGCGGTCCAAGCGGACGCTGGAAGTGCGCAGCCCGCAGGCCGGAACGGTGATCTGGCTGGCCGATGGCTTTGAAGAGGGGGCTGCGGTGGTGGCGGGGCAGGTGCTTTTGCGGCTGGACCCGGCGGATGCCACCACGGCGCGCGATCTGGCGCTGAGCGATCTGGCCAAGGCCAGGGCCGAGGTGGCCGAAGCCGCGCGGGCACTGGGATTGGCGGGCGACGCTTTGGCAGGCGCGCGGGCGCAGGCGGGTTTGCGCGCGCAGGCATTGGCGCGGCAAAACGATCTGGCGGCGCGCGGCATCGGATCGGCGGCGGCGGTGGAAGAGGCGGCGCTGGCGGCATCAGGCAGCGATTCGGCGGTGCTGTCGGCGCGGGCAGCGCTGTCGGCTGCCGAGACGCGGGTTGATCTGGCGGCAACGGCAGAGGCGCGGCAGGATATCTCGGTGGCCGAGGCAGAGCGGGCCTTGGCGCAGACCGAAATCCGGGCGGAATTTTCCGGTCGGTTGAACGCGGTGACGGCAGTGGCGGGCGGTATTGTCGGGGCCAACGAGCGGCTGGCCGAGTTGATTGACCCTGCGGCGCTGGAAGTGTCGTTCCGGGTTTCGACCGCGCAATTCACCCGGCTGATGGATGCGCAGGGGCAGATGGTGGCGGCGGATGTGGTCATCGCACTGGATGTCGCCGGGGCCGAGGTGGTGGCCTCAGGTCGGTTGGCGCGGGTGGGGGCTGCGGTGGGCGAAGGCCAAACCGGGCGGCTGGTGTATGCCAGCCTTGGCGCGGCACCGGGGTTTCGTCCCGGCGATTTTGTGACCGTGCGGGTGCAGGAACCAAGCCTGGACGGGGTGGCGTTGTTGCCTGCGACTGCCGTAGGGCCGCAGGGCACGCTGCTGGTGCTGGGCGAGGGGGATCGGCTGGCGGAAGTGGCGGTTGCGGTGCTGCGGCGGCAGGGCGACGATGTGATCTTGCGCGCCGATGCGCTGGCAGGGCGCGAGGTGGTGACGGAACGATCGCCCTTGCTGGGGGCGGGTATCCGTATTCGCCCGGTGCGGGCCGGGGCACCGGCGGTTGTGGCCGAGGCCTTTGTCGAGTTAAGCGATGCGCGGCGGGCGGAACTGGTGGCCTTTGTTCAAGGCAATACCCGGATGCCTGCCGAGGCCAAGGCGCGGGTGCTGGCGCAGTTGGCGCAAGACAAGGTGCCCGCCGAGGTGATTGCGCGGCTGGAACAGCGGATGGGGGGCTGACGCCATGGAGGTGCAGCCCGACGTGGTGGAAACCGAACGCCGTCTGGGGATGGCGTCGGCGCATACTGGATTTCTGGCCTATTTCACCCGGCACAAGACCATTGCCAACCTGTTGATGGTGTTGATGATTGGCGCGGGCCTGGTGTCGATGACCCGGATCCGGGCGCAGTATTTCCCCGATGTGGTGGTGGCCGAAGTGGTGGTTTCGGTGGCCTGGTCTGGGGCGGGCGCCGAGGATGTGGACCGCGGCATCGTGCAGGTTCTGGAGCCTGCGCTTTTGACCATCGAGGGGGTGACGGATGCCACCTCACGCGCGGCGGAAGGGTCGGCGCGGATCACGCTGGAGTTTGAGCCGGGGGTAGATTTGACCCGTGCGGCGGAAGACGTGCAGGCGGCGGTGGCAGCGGTGCGCGATCTGCCCGAGGGGGCCGAAGTGCCGGTGGTGCGGCGCGGCGCGTGGCGCGATCAGGTGACGGATGTGGTGATCACCGGGCCGGTGTCGATTGATCAGATCGGGCGGTTTGCCGACGAATTGGTGGGGCGGCTGTTTGCGGTTGGCGTGACCCGAACGACCGTGCAGGGCCTGTCGTCTGGGCAAACCGTGGTCGAGGTGCCGTCGGTGGCGCTGATCCGGCATGATGTGACGATGGCGGAAATTGCTGCGGCGATTGCCGCCGAAGCGCGCACCGCTCCGGCGGGCGAGGTTGGCAATGGCGCGGCGCGGGTGCGGGCGGGGGCGGAAAAGCGGTCGGGGGCGGCAATTGCGGGCATTGTGCTGCGATCTGCCCCGGATGGCAGCACGCTGACCATTGGCGATCTGGCGGTGGTGCGGGTAGAGGGCGCTGATCGCGGGCGCGCGGCCTATGTTGGCGACAACCCGGCGATGATCGTGCGGGTGGACCGATCCGACGAGGGCGATGCGATCAGGATGCAGGCGCAAGTGGCCGAGGTGGCGGCGCAAATGCAGCAAAGCCTGCCGCAAGGCGTGACGGTGGCACTGGCGCGATCGCGGTCGGAACAAATCTCGGATCGGTTGGCGCTGCTGACCGATGATGCGCTGACCGGCCTTGCACTGGTGGTGGCGATGCTGTTTTTGACGCTGAACACCCGAACCGCAATTTGGGTGGCGGCGGGGATACCGATTGCGACGTTTTCGGCGATCGCGGTGATGTATGCGGCGGGCCTGACCATCAACATGATCTCGATGTTCGCGCTGATTGTGGTGCTGGGAATCGTGGTGGATGACGCCATTGTGGTGGCCGAACACGCCGATTTCCGAATGCGCAAACTGGGCGAAGACCCGATGACAGCGGCGGAAAACGCTGCCCGGCGGATGTGGGAGCCGGTGGTCGGATCGACCTTGGTGATGGTGATCTCATTCTTTGGGTTGGTGGTGATCGGCGGGCGGTTTGGCGGCCTGATTGCCGATATTCCGTTCACGGTGATTGCGGTGCTGCTGGCATCGCTGGTCGAGTGTTTCTTGATATTGCCCAACCACTTGGCCCATGCTTTGGCCAGTTCGGCGCGGCAAAGCTGGTATGATGCGCCCAGCCGGATGGTCAACCGGATATTCGACGGCGTGGTGCATCGGTTCATGCGCAGGCTGACGGCGCTGATCATCAGGTTGCGCTATCCGGTGCTGGCGCTGGCGGTGCTGGCACTGGCCACGCAGGCGGCGTTGCTGATCCGCGGCGATGTGCAGTTTCGGTTTTTCAACGGGCCGGAACAGACCTCGGTGGTGGGCAATTTCTCGATGTTGCCGGGGGCGCGGCGCGAGGATAGCGCGGCAATGATGCGCGAATTGCAGCGCGCAACCGAGGCGGTGGCGGTGCGTTACGCGGCCGAACATGGCATGCGGCCTGCCACCTTTGTGATGGCGGAAATCGGCGGTGGGGCAGGGCGCGGGCTGGCGGGGGCGGATACCAAGGATGCCGATCTCTTGGGCGGGATTTCGATCGAGTTGATTGATCAGGATCTGCGGCCCTGGTCGGCCACGACGTTCATCGCCGATCTGCAGGCAGAAGTGCGCAACCCGCCGCTGCTGGAAGAGCTAAGCTTTCGCGGCGGGCGCTATGGGCCGGGGGGCGATGCGCTGTCGGTCGACTTGTATGGTGCGGATGCGGTGGTGCTAAAGGCGGCAGCCGAGGCGGTGAAGACAGCGCTGGCCGCTTTCCCCGAGGCAACGGGGCTGGAGGACAGCCTTGCCTATGACAAGGCCGAAATGGTGCTGACCCTGACGCCGCAGGGGCAGGCCTTGGGCTTTGGCATTGACGATCTGGGGCGCAGTTTGCGTGACCGCTTGAACGGCATCGAGGCCGCCACCTACCCCGACGGGCCGCGCACCGCCGCCATTCGGGTAGAACTGCCCAAAGCCGAGTTGACAGCCGATTTTCTGGAACGGACGTTGCTGCGCACCGATGCCGGTGCCTATGTGCCGCTTGCCGATATTGTGACGGTGTCGCAACGGTCTGGGTTCTCGACGATCCGGCGGGAAAACGGGCTGCGGATGGTGACGGTCAGTGGCGATCTGGCCGAGGAAAACCCGGCCCGCGCGGCCGAGGTGCAACGGGTGCTTGCCGAGGAAATTCTGCCGAAAGTGCAGGCCGATTTTGGCGTGGTGACCCGGCTTTCGGGGCTGGCGGAACAGCAAGAGGAATTCTTTGGCGATGCCTGGATCGGGTTTGGGCTGGCGCTGCTGGGGATTTATCTGGTGCTGGCATGGGTATTTTCCAGCTGGACACGGCCTTTGGTGGTGATGTCGGTGATCCCGTTCGGCGTGGTGGGGGCGGTGTGGGGGCACTATCTGTGGGGGGTACCGCTATCGCTGTTTTCGATTGTCGGCATGATCGGGATGTCAGGGATCATTATCAACGATTCCATCGTGTTGGTGTCAACGGTGGATGAATATTCCGAACATCGCGGCCTGATACCGGCAATTGTCGACGGGGTGGCGGATCGGCTGCGCCCGGTGTTCCTGACTACAGCAACGACGATTTTAGGGCTGGTGCCGCTGCTTTATGAAGACAGCAGTCAGGCCGAGTTCCTGCTACCAACGGTGATCGTGCTGGTCTACGGGTTAGGGTTTGGCATGGTGTTGGTGCTGCTGGTGGTGCCGGCACTGTTGGTGGCGCAGGCCGATGTCGGGCGGCAGTTTGTAGCGCTGCGCCGGATGCTGTGGGGCGGTGGGTCGCCGATGGGCCTGCGGACGGCGCGCGGCTTGGTTCTTGGGGCGTTGGCCACTGTGCTGGGGCTGTTTGCGGCGACGCTGGGGGTTGGCTTGTTTGGTGGCGGAGTACCGGGCTGGATCTTGGCTGTGGGCGGGCCGGATGCGGGCGCGGGGCTTGCTTTCGGGCTGTTGGTGGCGGGTGCGGCCTTTGTCAGCGGCTTGGTCTATCTGGTGGGG
>JBAVTI010000199.1:0-10379 GCA_049696055.1 Paracoccaceae bacterium
TTGCTTAGGTAAGTAACCTGACCACTCGGCAACAATTCTGCCGCTTCTTCATCCGTAATCAAGAATTGCTTTCGCAATGCAGGGAGACAATCGGCGACGCGTAAATTACCAGCGGCAAATAGCTGCAACAAAGGAAGCATCATGGTCTGATAATCGGGAACTGGCATCGAATTTGACCCTTGAATTGTGCATGATGCAAATATGTGCTGCTTATACTGTATCGAGAGCGACTCTAAGCCCTCAAACCCACCACGGCCACGCCCAGCGCCTCCAAAACCTTTGCCTCGATCTGCGGGGCGTTCATCCCCGCCACCGCATACATCGCCTCGGGGCTGGCCTGATCAATAAAGGTATCGGGCAGCACCATCGAGCGGAACTTCAGCCCCCGGTCAAACACCCCTTCATCGGCCAGCAGCTGCGAAACATGGCTGCCAAAACCGCCCACACAGCCTTCCTCGATCGTGATCAAACACTCATGATCCCGCGCCAGGCCCAAGATCATCTCGCGGTCCAAAGGCTTGGCAAACCGCGCATCGGCCACCGTCGGCGCGATCCCCCGCGCCGCCAGCGCCTCGGCGGCAATCATCACCTCGGACAACCGCGTGCCAAACGACAGAATTGCCACCCGGCTGCCTTGCCGCACAATCCGGCCCCGGCCGATCTCCAGCGGAACCCCCCGTTCCGGCATTTCCACCCCGACCCCATCGCCGCGCGGAAACCGGAACGCAATCGGCCCGGCATCATAGGCCGCCGCCGTCGCCACCATGTGTACCAACTCGGCCTCATCTGCCGCCGCCATCA
Organism: Paracoccaceae bacterium; assembly: GCA_049696055.1. GTDB lineage: Bacteria > Pseudomonadota > Alphaproteobacteria > Rhodobacterales > Rhodobacteraceae > JBAVTI01. Next base: position 802 of record JBAVTI010000199.1, read on the forward strand.
CCACCATGCCCGGCAGGTTGGCCATGAAGGCGATATCAAACGCCCCTGCATGCGTCGCCCCATCCGCCCCCACCAGCCCGGCGCGATCTATCGCAAACCGCACCGGCAGCCGCTGAATGGCCACGTCATGCACCACTTGATCATAGCCGCGCTGCAGGAAGGTGGAATAAATCGCGCAAAACGGCTTCATCCCCCCCGCTGCCATCCCCGCCGCGAACGTCACCGCATGTTGCTCGGCAATACCGACGTCAAAACACCGCTTCGGGAACCGTTCGGCAAACAGGTTCAACCCGGTCCCGTCCGGCATCGCCGCCGTCACCGCCACGATCTTGTCATCCCGCGCGGCCTCGGCGATCAGGCTTTGCGCAAACACCTTGGTATAGCTTGGCGCGTTCGACGCCGCCTTGGCCTGCACCCCGGTCAGCACATCAAACTTGGCCGTCGCATGGCCCTTGTCAGATGCCGCCTCGGCAGGGGCGTAACCCTTGCCCTTTTTGGTGATCACATGGATCAGCATCGGCCCCGTTGCCCGCGCCTTAACCGTGCGAAGCAGCGGCAGCAGCGCATCCAGATCATGGCCATCGACCGGACCAACATAGGAAAACCCCAACTCCTCAAACAGCGTGCCGCCAACGGCCAGGCCTTTCAGCAATTCCTTGGCCCGCCGCGCACCTTCCTGAAACGGCTCTGGCAACAGACTTACCGCCCCCCGCGCCGCCGCCTTCAATTCCTGAAACGGCTGTCCCGCATAAAGCCGCGACAGATAGGCCGACATCGCCCCCACCGGCGGCGCAATCGACATCTCGTTGTCGTTCAAAATCACGAACAGCCGCTTTTTCAGATGGCCTGCATTGTTCATCGCCTCATAGGCCATGCCCGCACTCATCGAGCCGTCACCGATCACCGCGATTGCATCACCGGGGTCGCCGCCCAAATCGCGCGCTGCCGCAAAGCCCAAGGCCGCCGAAATCGAGGTTGAACTATGCGCCGCGCCAAATGGGTCAAACGGGCTTTCCGACCGCTTGGTAAACCCCGACAAGCCGCCCTTCATCCGCAGCGTGCGAATCCGGTCGCGCCGCCCGGTCAAAATCTTGTGCGGATAGCACTGATGCCCCACGTCCCAGATGATTTTGTCGCGCGGCGCGTCAAACACTGCATGCAGCGCCACCGTCAGCTCCACCACACCCAGACCCGCGCCCAGATGCCCACCCGTCACCGACACCGCAGAAATCGTCTCGGCCCGCAGCTCATCGGCCAACGTCCGCAATTCCCGGTCAGAAAGTGCCTTCATATCAGCTGGCACCTGCACGCGGTCCAACGTCGGGGTCTTGGGTCGATCGGTCATCACGCCCTCCGGGGCATTCAATTCTTGCGGGCAATAACGAAGCGCGCCGCCTCAATCAAGGTATCCGCCGCCGCACCATAAGGCAAAAGCGCCACCTCCGCCTCTGCAATCAACGCTTGCGCCCGCGCCGATGCCCCCGCAAGCCCCAGCAACGACACAAACGTGGCCTTGCCCGCACCTGCATCCTTGCCAACCCGCTTGCCCACCGCCGCCGCATCGCCCGTGACATCCAGAATGTCGTCGGCAATCTGAAACGCCAACCCCAGCGCCGTGGCATACCGCCCCAGCGGCATCACATCGGCCCCCGCCATCACAGCGCCCGCCTGCGCCGACCACTTGATCAGTGCCCCGGTTTTCCCGGCCTGCAATTCGGTGATCTGGTTCAACGTCAGCGGCGATGTTGCCGTCTCGGCGGCAATATCCAGCGCCTGGCCGTAAACCATTCCCGCCGCCCCCGAGGCCCGCGCCAGACTGGCCACCAGTGCCAGCCGCACCGCTTCAGACCCCAAGGCGCTATCGCACAGCAACTCGAACGCCAGCGTCTGCAACGCGTCGCCCGCCAGCACGGCAGTCGCTTCATCCCACTTCACATGGCAGGTTGGCAGGCCGCGCCGCAGATCGTCGTCATCCATGCACGGCAAATCGTCGTGGATCAGGCTATAGGCATGCAGCGCCTCAACTGCCGCCGCCGCACTTACCGCTGCCGCTTCGCAAACCCCATGCAGCCGCGCCGATTCCAATACCAAGAACCCGCGCAACCGCTTGCCGCCCTGCACGGCATAGCGCATCGCCTCGATCACCGGCTGATCAGAATACCCCGCCAAAGCCGCATCCAGCCGCGCCTGCACCCGTGCCGCATCGCCCGCCAAAACGTCGGAAAAGCTCACAGCCCCTCCACAGGCGTCACCCCCACCGCGCGGCCCTCGGCAGCCCGGATCATCTCGACCTTTTCCTCGGCATCTTTCAGCTTGCCGGCGCAATGCGCCTTTAGCGCCGCCCCGCGTTCATAAAGCGCAATGCTCTGCTCTAGCGCCACATCGCCGCGTTCCAACGCGCCAACAACCTGCTCTAACGCGGCCATCGCTTCTTCGAAACTCATCTCTGCCACTGGCTTATCGGCCATGCGCCCGCTCCTTTAACACCCCGACATGCGCGGCGGCACTTTGCGCCAACGCCGCCAGATCATAGCCGCCCTCAAGGCAGGACACCACACGCCCGCCGCAAAACTGATCGGCCACGTCACAAATCCGCCCGGTCACCCATGCAAAATCCGCCTCGCGCCAGTTCAACCCGGCCAAGGGATCATCGGCATGGGCATCAAACCCCGCCGAGATCAGAATCATTTCCGGCTTGAACGCCACCAAACGCGGAAAAACCACCGCCTCATAGGCGCTTCGCATTTCGGCCCCGCCAGACCCGCCCCGCAGCGGCACATTCACAATCTGCCCATGCGCGCCGCGTTCATCAACATACCCTGTGCCGGGATAGAGCGGCATCTGGTGGCTCGAGGCAAACAGACACCGCGCCTCGTCCCACAACAGATCCTGGGTGCCATTGCCATGATGCACGTCGAAATCCACCACCGCCACGCGGGAAAGTCCGTGAACATCCAGCGCCCGCTTGGCCGCGATGGCCACGTTGCCAAACAGGCAAAAGCCCATTGCGGTTTCACGCTCGGCATGGTGGCCGGGGGGGCGACAGGCGACAAAGGCATTTTGCGCGTGGCCCGAAAGCACCAGATCGACAGCAGCACAAGCCCCGCCCACCCCGCGCAAGGCGGCTTGATAGGAACCCGGCGCCAGATAGGTATCGCCATCCAGCGACGCCCAACCCTGCGCAGGCACCGCCGCCTTCACCCGCGCGATATATTCGGGCGGGTGGCAGCGCAAAATATCGGCCTCGTCCCCCAAGGGGGCGTCAAGGCGCAGCAAATCAAGGGGGGCAAGACCGCGCGCCACCGCCGCCAACCGCGCCACCTGTTCAGGATGACCGGGGGGCTGCACATGGCCGTCGCAATCGGTGTGGGTGAACAGCGCTGTCGTCAAATTCCGTTCACCCCTTTGATATCAGTTCTGCGCCTCTTGGCACTCGATCGCCTTAAGCAAGGCGCCGTCGCTATCGGCCAGATCAATCTTCATCACTTCGGTATCCGCCGAGAACAACGTCATGGTGTTCTTGGCAGCAAGATCGGTCAGGAAATCCATGCTGTCAAAGCTGATATCGACGCCCGGTACGTCATCAATGACAATACCCTTGCCAACACCTTCGTACGGCGTGCCGTCCAGATCGAACTTCACCGGGTATTCCTGATCCACCACGATGTCGCCCCAAGCCGCATTTGCCGCCATCAGATAGCCGGTGTTTGCCGCCACATCGAACCCGATCCGCACATCCGAGCCATCCTCGAACGCCGCGTTGATCAGGCAACCATTCCCAACGGTGGGATCAATCAAAATTTCCCAAACCCCAACCGTGCCATACGATTCAAGATCCTGCGCCATCGCAGAGGTCCCGGTCAACAGCGCAGCCGACATTCCGGCCACCAGACAAAGTGCTGGTTTCATAGTATTCTCCTGTAAGCCGCTTTGGCCAACATAGCCAAACACCGACGCGGCGACCCTAAGGGCGACGGCCCTATCGTTCAATTACCAACTTGCGGAAAATAAGTCGCTTTTTAGGTTAACGCCGCCGTTTCGTTGATAAGCCGCATATCCGCCACAGCTTTTGCGCGCACCCATCGCCCGCATCACACGGTATGAATGCGGCGGCTCAATCGGGCGCCAGCATATACCCCGCACCGCGCACCGTTTGCAGATAGCGCGGCTGTTTCGGATCGACCTCGATCTTGCGGCGCAACCGGGTGATTTGCACATCCACCGCCCGCTCTTGGGTCTTGTCGGCCCCCGCGTCGTCGCCAAGATCGCCCACCAAACGCTCGCGGCTGACCGCTTCACCCGCAGCACCTGCGAATATCCGCATCAGTTGCGCCTCGGTCGCGGTCAGGCGCACCGGGTCGGGCCCGCGCCATAATTCGCCGCGCTCCATATCATAACGCACCGCCCCCAGATGCAGCACCTTTGGCCCGGCCTCGGCTTTGGCCGCAGGCACCCGCCGCAAGATCGCGTTGATCCGCAACAGCAATTCCTTAGGCTCGAACGGCTTCACCAGATAATCATCCGCCCCGGCCTCGAATCCTTCGATGCGGTTCGCCGTCTCGCCTTTGGCGGTCAACAACAGCATCGGCGTTGCCAATCGCTGGCGCAGATCGCGCGTCAGGGCGATGCCGTCTTCACCCGGCATCATCACATCCAGCACGATCAGATCGAACTCAAGCCCCGCCAACAGCCGCCGCGCCTGAGCCGCATCCCGCGCAATCGACACCAGAAAGCCGTTGCGCATCAGAAACTTTTGCAACAATCCCCGAATACGTTCATCATCATCGACCACCAGAAGATGCGGCTGTGCCTCGAAACTCATGCGCCGCTTTCCTTTAAGGTTTGAAACTGCTTGCGCAATTCGGGGTCCATCATCGCCTCAAGCACTTGTCGAAACCCCTGCACCGCACCGGGGCCAGCCGCCCGATACGCGGCCCGCATCCGCGCGCGCTGCGCATCCGAAAGCGTACGTTCCAACGCCTGCCCCTTGTCTGTCAAATGCAAATGCCGCTCGCGCTTGTCGACGCGGCCCACCCGGCTTTCCACCAAACCATCCTCGATCAGGGTGCGCAACACCCGGTTCAGCGATTGCTTGGTCACCCCCAAGATCGACAACAGGTTGTTGACCGTGGTGCCGGGGCTACGGTGAATGAAATGCACCGCACGATGATGGGCACGCCCGTAATCCATGCCGTCCAGAATGCGGTCTGGGTCGGCGGTAAAGCCCCGGTAGGCAAAGAACATCGCCTCGATACCCTTGCGCACCTGCTCGTCGGTCAGAAACAGCAGGCTTTCGCCGCCCTGCCCGGTTCCCAAACCAGCCCCCATGCCCCCACCATTCCCGGCCATACCCGCCTCCCTCGTTTTTTCCGATTTTATGTCAGCCTTGTTGACTTTCCAAGACTCAACTGTTAGCCAAACTGCGATTTCGCGCAACTTTATGTCCGTATCGGACTTAGTTCACGCAACATTCGCAAAACCGGAGGAAAAGATGGCAGGCTATGATGATCGTGACGGCTTTATCTGGATGGATGGCAAACTGGTCGATTGGCGTTCGGCGAACGTCCATATCCTGACCCATGCGATGCACTACGCCTCATCCGTGTTCGAGGGCGAGCGGTGCTATAACGGCAAGATATTCAAATCGGTCGAACATTCCGAACGGCTGCGCAAATCTGCCGCTCTGCTGGATATGGATCTGCCCTATTCCGTGGCCGAGATCGAGACCGCCAAACAAGCCACCCTCAAGGCCAACGGCCTGACCGATGCCTATGTGCGCCCCATCGCGTGGCGTGGTTCGGGCGAAGACATGGGTGTTGCCGCCAAGAAGAACCCGATCCGCATGGCCATCGCCGTCTGGACATGGGGTGCCTATTACGGCGACGCCAAGTTCAAAGGCGCGAAGCTTGATATTTCCAAATGGAAACGCCCGTCGCCCGAAACCATCCCCCATGCCGCCAAGGCCGCGGGTCTTTACATGATCTGCACCATGTCGAAACACGCCGCCGAAGCCAAAGGTTGCTCTGACGCCATGATGTTTGATTATCGCGGCTATGTTGCCGAAGCCACCGGGGCCAACATCTTCTTTGTCAAAGACGGTGAAGTTCACACCCCGCTGCCCGACGCCTTCCTGAACGGCATCACCCGCCAAACCGTGATCGGCATGCTGAAAGCCAAAGGTATCAAGGTGCATGAACGCCACATCATGCCCGCCGAACTTGAAGACTTCCAGCAATGCTGGCTTACCGGCACCGCCGCCGAAGTGACCCCCGTGGGTCAGATCGGCGACTATAACTTTGAGGTTGGTCAACTGACGCGCGACATCTCGACCGAGTATGAAAAGATGGTCCGTTCGTAACAAAAGGGGGGCGAAACCGCCCCCCCTAACCACCGACCCGCATGTAGGGTGTGCCTTCAGGCGCACCCTTTTCAGGTCAAACCTGCCGCCCGCGCGCAATCCGCACATATTCGACCAAGCGCCGATTGCCATCGCCGCGCATCACTGGCCGCTGCCAAAGGCCGCGCCACATCGCATTGGACGCAGCCCCCCGCGCGATCGCCACAAAATGCTTCACCCGACCGCCCTGCGACGGTTCCCGATGATCAGCCAAATGCTTGGACATACCGATTCTCCCGATGGTTGAGTGAACCCCTAGGCTAGCATCAATCCGGCGTTTTCCAAACTGTGCGATACGTCAAAGGCGACAGATCGCCTACAGCGCGGCCGGGCGTCGCACCGGATGCAGCGACGTCTCCGGCGCAAGGTTTGATGCCACCATTGTCAAACCTTCGCCGCCCGCCAGGCCCGCCGCCGCAGCAGCCTCCACCCGTCCCCAGATCGCAAATTCCCCCTCAGACGGCACCAGCGACACCATCACCACCGCCCATGCCAGCAGCGCCACCTTCACCGCCTGCACCTTGCCGACATGGTTCAACTGCGAGCGGAAAGGCTCTTTGCGGGTCTTGTGACGAAACCGCCGCTGCGCAAGCTTGGCCCCGAACCAGCCCCCTCGCCGTGCCGCCTCCAGCAAATCCACTTCCGGCACCCGCTGCCCGCTTCCCTCGGCCTGCGCCTTGTCAAACCGGAACAGCGCATAAGACCGGAAATTGGCGCGCAAAAACGCTCCGAGCGGCCAAATCACAATCTGGGCACTGGCAAACCCCAGTGCCGCCGCCAAAACCATCTGCATCATCGTGGGCATCATACTCGGCCAAAGATTGTTCCCGACCGATTTGCCCGCCGATCATGGCAGAATTCAGCCGTTCCTGCGTTTGCGGTTTGTTTAACTCAACCTGCGGCACAATTCGCACCCTTTTCGGACAACCAGACCCTCAGGATAAACCCAAAGCGCTTCACACTGCCGAAAACCCACCATCGACAAACAACTGCGTCCCGGTCACGAAATCCGCATCATCCGACGCCAGATATAGCGCCGCCTTTGCGATATCCTCGGGCTGACCAAACCGCCCCTGTGCCGCCTTGATCGCGGCCTCGGACACATCCACCCCCAGCGCGGTCAACTCCTTGACCTCACGCACCCCATGCGGTGTCTCGATAAACCCCGGACACACCGCATTGCAGCGCACCCCCCGATCCCGAAACTCGACTGCAATCGCGCGCGAGAACATGTGACACGCGCCCTTGGTGGCATCATACAATACCTCCATCGGCGTGGCATACACCGCCGAAATGCTAGAGGTACAAACGATGCTGCCGCCCCCCGCCGCAATCATGTGCGGCAACACGGCGCGGGTCATCAGATACATCGACTTCACGTTCACATCGAACAGAAAATCCCAATCCTCTTCCTCGGTTTCAAGAAACGGCTTGATCACAATCGTGCCCGCATGGTTGAATAAAACCGTCACCGGCCCCAGCGCGTCCACCACCGCCGAAACTGCTGCCCGCACCTGCACGCCCTGCGCCACGTCACAGGCAGCAAACATCACCCGATGCCCTGCGGCCACCAACTCCGCCGCCAGTGCAGCACCGCGCACGGCATCCCGGTCGATGATCCCCACCGCAGCGCCCTCGGCGGCAAACAACCGTACCGCCGCCGCACCGCAACCCCCGGCCCCACCCGACACAATCGCCACCTTACCCTTCAACCGACCCGCCATCATGCCGCTCCCTTCAACCGCGCCACGGCCCAAACGGCCGCATCCGCTACCGCATCATCTCCATCCCCCCGCAGCCCCTCGGCTACGGCCCGCAACGCAACATCGCCCGAATTGCCAATCGCATAAAGCACATTGCGCACAAATCGGTCCCTTCCGATTCGCTTCACCGGGCTACCCGCAAACAACGCCCGAAACCCGGCATCGTCCAACAAAGCCAACTCTCCCAGCGCCGGCGCGCCCACCCGATGCGCATAGCCGATCTCCCGCGCCGCCACCGCGAACTTGTTCCACGGGCATACCGCCAGACAATCGTCACACCCGTAAATCCGGTTGCCCATCAGCCCGCGAAGGCCTACGTCAACCCGCCCCTTATGCTCAATCGTCAGATATGAGACACACCGCCGTGCATCCAGCTGGTAAGGTGCCGGAAACGCTGCCGTCGGACACACATCCAGACAGGCCCGGCACGATCCGCAATGGTCAACTTCGGCTGCATCTACCGGCAATGCCGCCGTGGTGAAAATTGCCCCCAGAAAAAACCACGACCCCAGATCGCGCGCCACCAGATTGGTATGCTTGCCCTGCCAGCCGAGGCCCGCCGCCTGTGCCAGCGGCTTTTCCATCACCGGGGCAGTATCAACAAACACCTTGATTTCGGCCCCCGAGACCCCAACAAACCATCCCCCCAGCCGCTTTAGCCGCCGCTTCACCAGATCGTGGTAATCGCGGCCCTGCGCGTAAACCGAAACCGCCCCCCGATCCCGCGCCTCCAGCACCGCCAACGGATCAACAGGCGGCGTGTAAACCTCGGCCAACATGATCACCGACCGCGCCTCTGGCCACAAAGCGGCGGCAGACCCGCGCCACCCCACCCGCTCTGCCATCCAGGCCATCTGTCCGTGATACCCTGCCTCCAGAAACGCCTGTAGCCGCCCGGCGGCCTGCGGCACCGCATCCGGCGCACAAACCCCAACCTTGGAAAACCCTTCTTCCATAGCCCGCGCCACCAGCATGTCTTTCACGACAATAGGCTCCACTCGACCCCCATTCACCTGTTCATAAATATCCCACGGGGGTCCGGGGGTGTGAAACCCCCGGCTGCTGCCAGATCAGAAATCCAGATCGGCATAATGCGCCGACGGCAAAAACCCCGGCACCTGATCCGCAAGCAGCGCACGAAAACAGGGCCGCGACTTGATCTTGGCATACCAGTCCTTCACCACCGCGTGCCGGTTCCAGTCGACATCACTGATATAGTCCAGACACGATAGATGCGCGGCCGCCGTGAAATCGGCCAAGGTCATCACATCGCCCGCCAACCAGCGCCGCTGATCCAAAATCAACGCCATGTAGTCCAGATGATACTTGATCGCTGTCGCCCCGGCCTTCAGGTTCTTGCTGTCAGGATAGCCCTGCCCCATCACCTTCTTGTTCACCCGCTCGTGCATCAGCTTTGA
>JBAVTI010000200.1:0-2108 GCA_049696055.1 Paracoccaceae bacterium
TGGTGGGCCTGACCTGCCATTGGGCCGACACCGCCCATTTGCCACATCAGCCACTGATCCACCGCCACCCGGTCGCGTTCGGTGACACCGTAAAGCCGCCCGGTTTTACGGGCGAGGTATTGCAGGATGGCGCCGGATTCGAAGATCGAGATCGGTTGACCATCGGGGCCATCGGGGTCGATGATGGCGGGCATCCGGTTGTTGGGGGCAATTTTCAGGAATTCGGGCTCGAATTGTGCGCCTGCGCCAATGTCGATCGGGTGGACCGTGTAGGGCAGGCCAAGCTCTTCGAGAGCGATCGAGATTTTCCAGCCATTCGGGGTGGGCCAGTAGAAAAGATCAATGGTCATGACGCGGCTCCCTTTTTGGGGATCATGCCTGATTGGCGGGCAGAGGCAAGGGCTGCGCGCCGGGCAAGAACCGCGCCCAGCGGCGTTCAGCCGCCGGGGGAAGGGCCGCGCGCAGGGTGGGCAGCGCCAGATCGCCACTGAGCAGGGCGCGATACAGCGCGAAGACGCCGGGGCGCGAATAGGGCGACCAATGGCAAAACCGCGCACGGGCAGCGGGCAGGCGAAAGCCAAGGTTCGCAAGGGCCGTCACGGTTTGCGCATGGTCAAGTTGCAGGTCGGTCCAGTTGGCGCGCGGGGCGGCAAGGCCGTGGCCAAGGCCGGGGTAAAAGCCACCCGCCAGCAGAAATTCCAGAATGAAATCAAATACATCGTTTTCACGGCTGGTGACGCTGATCACTTCGGCCATCTGTGCGGCAGGGGTGGCCATGGCGGCGCTGGCGGCGTGGCGAAACTCGGCCGGGGCCAGCAGGATCAGGCGGCCCGCATCGCCGGGGGCGATATGGTGCAAAGCCTGCAAGGCAACCCGCGCCCCCAGCGAATGGGCGATGATATCAACGCGACGACCGGGGGCTTTGCTGCGCAACAGGGCAATCAGGGCGGCAAGGGCGGTGGCGGCATTTTGGGCGCGACGGTAGGCCCCCCAAAGGCTGCCCTTGGCCTGCCAGCCAAAGGCGATGCATAGGCCCTGTGCGCGGTCGGTGCCAAAGCCAAGATGGCGCGGCCATGAAATTGCCCGGTGGGCGCGGGGGTTTGGGGTCAGGGCGAAAATATGCTGGTGCGGGCAATCTATGCCGCTGCCGGGGGAAAAGCGGTAGCCGTGGATCATCACGACGATGGGCGTATCAGGGGGCAGGTTTGCCAGCGCCGCCGCAACGGCGTTTGCGTCAACGTCTAGGGCGGTGCCAAAGCAATTCGCTATCAGTAGCGTCATGGAACGGCCCTTTCACAACCTGTAGTCCGTATGTCGGAAAGCTGCGACAACGGCGTGACCAGAGTATTACGGCCCGATGACGATACATTTGGGCCACAGTGCGGGCTGTTGACCTATCGGCCTGAACGGCGTAATTGGGGGATGTGGCGCTTTGTTACCGGATTGCGGGCCACGTTAAATATTCCGCTAAAATGGTCAGGGTTTTTACCCCCGGCCTTTGATGGTTCGGGGGTTTTTCTTTGCGTGGCAGGCCACGCGACTTTTCGGAGGCTAAGATGAGCAAGGACTGGAAAACGCGCACGCAACTGGTGCATGAGGGCAGCCGCCGCAGCCAGTATGGCGAGATGGCCGAGGCGATTTTCCTGACCCAGGGCTTTGCCTACGAAAGCGCGGAAAGCGCCGAGGCGCGGTTCATCAAGGCGGGCGATGACGAGTTCATTTACGCCCGTTATGGCAACCCGACGACGCGGATGTTCGAGGAACGGATTGCCGCGATCGAGGGCACCGAGGACGCGTTTGCCACCGCCAGCGGCATGGCGGCAGTAAACGGCGCGCTGGTGTCGATGCTGCGCGCGGGCGATCATGTGGTGTCGTCGCGCGCCTTGTTCGGGTCGTGTCTGTATATTCTGGAAGAGGTGCTGGGGCGCTATGGCGTGACGGTTACCTTTGTTGATGGGGCCGACCTTGATCAGTGGAAAAAGGCTGTAGTTCCGGGGGTTAAGGCGGTGTTCTTCGAGTCGATCTCGAACCCGACTTTGGAGATTATCGACATTGCGGCAGTGGCGGACATTGCCCATGCGGTGGGGGCGTTGGTGATCGTGGACAAT
>JBAVTI010000201.1:0-6071 GCA_049696055.1 Paracoccaceae bacterium
GGCGGGAGTGTTGAACGGATGATAGTTCAAAAGAAAACGGGGCCTTCTGCAGAAGAAAGGCCCCGTTCGTGGCGTTGTTGCAGAGCTGGCGCCCGGCGCATCGACGGGGATTTCGTCACGAATGATGTCGTTGCAAAGCTCGATGCACTCGTCGCAAATGAACACCGACGGACCGGCAATGAGCTTCTTCACCTCGTGCTGGCTCTTGCCGCAGAACGAGCAATAGAGGGTGTTCTTGCTGTCACTGCCAGAATTGTTCGCCATGGTCATCCTCTGCGGTCCGCCACTTGGGCCGGGTGATGCGTTTATGAAAGTCTAGGCCAAGGCCCGCGCCGCCACAATGTCAAATCGCCCCATCAGGTTTGGGGCCGTTTCGCCTCCGAAACGCCGGAACGCATCGGAGGCAAAGGTTTACTTCGAGGTATCATCGGCCTTGCCGCGTGCCTCGGTAATCTCGTCAATCAGACCCCATGCCTTGGCATCTTCAGCCGACATGAAGTTGTCACGCTCTAGCGCCGCCACAACGGCTTCCATCGGTTGGCCGGTATGCTTGACGTAAATACCGTTCAACCGATCCTTGAGCTTTTGGGTTTCCTGGGCGTGGATCATGATATCCGTCGCCTGCCCCTGATAACCGCCCGATGGCTGGTGCACCATGACGCGCGAATTGGGCAGACTGAAACGCATGCCCTTTTGTCCTGCCGTCAAAAGCAACGACCCCATCGAGGCCGCCTGTCCGATCACCAGCGTGGAAATCTTCGGCTTGATATACTGCATCGTGTCATAGATCGACAGACCCGAGGTTACAACGCCACCGGGGCTGTTGATGTACATGCTGATTTCCTTGGACGGATTTTCCGCCTCCAGGAACAAAAGCTGCGCACAAATCAGCGATGACATGCCGTCATGCACCGGACCGGAAAGGAAGATGATCCGTTCCTTCAGCATCCGGCTATAGATGTCGTAGGCACGCTCGCCCCGGCTGGTTTGTTCAACCACCATGGGAACAAGGGTGTTCATGTAATGATCAATCGGGTCTCTCATCTGCGCCTGCCTGTTGTCTGATGGATACGATTACCGCCAATGGATTACCCAAGTCTTAGTGTCGCGCGCCGGGGGCTGCAAGGGCAGCCGGGGGTTTTCGCACCATCTCGGGCTACAAGAACACCCGCCGCGCCAAAACCACCCGCGCAATTGCCGTCACAAAGCACAGCCCGCCAAAGCCCCAGGCAAGCGGCACAAACCAATCGGGCCACAGACAGAGCGCCGCGAAAAATGCAATTGTCTCGGTGCCCTCCAAAAGCCCAGAAGTGAAATACAGTGATTTCTCCCCCCGTGACGTGCTGATCAACCCGCGCTTTTCGGCCACAACCGCATAGCCCAAAAAGCTGGCGCCATTGACATAGAAACTAGTTAACAAAAACGCCCCCGCCCCGCCGTTCATCCCCGGATCACGCAACACAAACGCAAGCGGCACCGCGCCATAAAACAGAAAATCGCAAGTAATATCCAAATACCCACCAAAATCAGTCTTTGCCGTCGCCCGTGCCACCGCTCCATCCAGCCCGTCAGCAAGCCGACTTGCCAGCATTGGCACCAAAACAACCACGCCCGAAAGCCCTGTTCCAATCATCGCCGCCGCCGCCAGCCCCAGCGCCAACCCCACCAGCGTGACCACATCCGCCGCAACGCCCCGCCGCGCCAGCCAACGCCCTGCCCGGTTCAACCCCGGGTCCATCACCTTGCGCATTGCACCGTCCAGCATGAAATCCTCCGCTTTTGTCCTCACTGCCGCAAAGCCTGCGTGTCAGCAATGCTTTCTGGCAAGGTTCACACAAGCGTGCGCGATCAAATCGCCTAGCCCCGATTCTCATCTTTGCCGTCTACCTGTTTCGCGCTATCGTGGTGCCCGGGAATTTTGCTGGAGGCCACATGATCCCGTTGTCCAAACGCCCCGCCTTGGCGCTGATCCTTGCCGTGTTAGCGATTCTTCCAACACAGGCGCTGAGCTGCGCGCAACCCGAAGGCGCCGCCGCCCTGCGCGCCCAAGTCATCGGTCAGGTTAACGCAGAGCGCAAACGCGCAGGGCTTGGCGCATTGGCCACTTCGAGCAAACTGCAAAAGGCGGCGCAAAGCCATGCCTGCGATATTGCAGGCCAACACAGCATTTCTCATACCGGATCTGACGGGTCCGATCTGTCAAAACGGCTAAAACGCAGCGGTTACCGTTTTCGGGCGGCATCTGAAAATACCTATCGCGGACAGAGTCAGCCGGTCGAATGGTGGATGAAAAGTTCTGGCCACCGGGCCAACATCCTGATGAGCAACACCCGTGAAATGGCCATCGGAATTGCAATCAGCGATGCCCCAGACAGCCGCCTGCATTGGGTACTGGTGATGGGCGCCTCACGTTGATCCTGCAGGATAGGCAAGTTTGCTCTGACGGAAATTCTTCCCACTTGTCCCCCTGTGATCTGTCGCTAGGACTAGCTGAAGATAATTGACCTATTCCTAATCCTGATTTCGCCCCCGTCCGAAGGATTGCCGTTGCCCTTGTTCAGCACCCTGCCCCGTGTCGTCTGTTTCATGGCCCTTTTGGAACTGTGCGCCTGCGTGGTGGTGCCAATTCCAATCAAGGTAGAGACTAAAGCCCATGTCGTCGGCGTGGTCTATCCGACCTACCCCAACCCCGGCCCTGCCCCGGTATCGGCCAAATGTGCCAGCCCGGCCCGTGAAAGCGCCACTCAGGCCGAGGTGTTGGCCCTAATCAACGCCCAGCGTCGCGCCGCTGGCCTTTCTGCTTTGCGCGCGTCACCAAAACTTTCCCACATCGCCCATGCCCATGCATGCGACAATGCCGCACGCGGCGGTTACAGCCACATAGGCTCGGATGGCTCCGATCTTGGTGCCAGGCTGCGGCGCGGTGGCTACAAGCTGTCGGTTGCCGCCGAAAACACTGGCTGGGGGTTTGATACGGCGGCCAAAGCGGTTGCATTCTGGATGGGTTCGCCGCATCACCGCGAGAACATCTTGCTTTCCAATGTCACTGAAATAGGCGTCGGCCTTGCCGATGGTGCGCGCCCGGCTTGGGTCATCAACTTCGCCAAGCCGCGTTAACGCGCCAACACCAGTTCCGCCCGCAGGCCCCCCAAAGCCTCACTGGTCCCAAGGCGCAGACCGCCGCCGTGGCTGCGGGCGATATCGGCAGCAATCGACAGGCCCAACCCCACACCGCCACCGCGGTTGGGATCCCGCGCCTCGTCCAGGCGGGTGAAGGGAACCGTCGCCTCTTCGCGCCGTTCTTTGGGAATGCCCGGCCCGTCGTCCTCGACCACAATCCGCACCATCCGATCGCTGATATGCACCGACACTGCGGCCCGGCTGCCATAGCGCACGGCATTGCCGATCAAATTTTCCAGCGCCCGCACCACCGCTGCGGGCCGTAACCTTGCCTCGCCTATGCCCTCGACCGCTGACATCACCACCGCCTGCCCACCACGCTGGCCGTTTTCCACCACCCGACGGACAAGCGCCACCACGTCAACGGCCTCGGCTTCTTCCATCGCATCGCCGCGCACAAACGACAAAAATTCATCCACCAGCCGCTCCATATCGGCCACATCACCTAACAGCGCCTGACTTTCTTCATCTTCCGGCAACATCGACAGCCCCAACCGCAACCGCGTCAGCGGCGTGCGCAGATCGTGACTGACCCCGGAAAGCATCAACGTGCGCTGCTCGATCTGCCGCTCGATTCTGGCGCGCATATCCAAGAACGCCGCCCCTGCCGCCCGCACTTCAGTCGCACCGCGCGGACGATACGCGATATGACGGCCCTTGCCAAAAGCCTCGGCCGCCTGTGCAAGCCGCTTGATGGGCCGGATTTGATTTCTCAGAAAAATAAATGCAATCAATGTCATCAAGATCGAGGTCACGATCATCAGCACCAAAAGCTGATGTGGATTTGTTGCAGAAACCCGGTTTCGGTTTACCAACAGGGCCAAAGGCCCGACCTGCGTGTCAAACAACAGCCGTACTTCGCCATTCTCGGTTTTCAGATCTGCAGCGACCAATCCGGGCAGATCAGCGTGCAGTGCCTCAATGACCACCCGCCCCGACAAATCCCACCAATCGCTGGCGTCCGTGATCGGCTGCCACTTGGCAGGCGGCACCACCGTCACCTCCAACGCCTGTGCCAGCGCCTCGGCGGACTCTCCAGCTTCCACACCGGACAACAGCAACCGAAGCTCGATACCAACACCAACCGTCATCTGCCGCGTCACTTTTTCATAGTGACGCTGGATGAATGCTATAGACACCACAAGCTGGATCGCGACGATAGGCACGATCAAGATAAGTGCCGCCCGGCCATAAAGGCTGCGGGGCATCAGGGTCTTCAGGCTGGCAGATATCTGGGCGAACATGCGGGCAAGCCTAAGCATTTCCGGCATCCGAGTGAAACGGATTTCCGTTCCATGCGCAAAAACGTTGCCTTACCCGAGAGCCTGCCAACCGAAAAAAGGGAATAACCAGATGCCTGATCGACCCGAACCGGGGCATTGCCAGTCGTTGGAGCCCGGCGTGCGTCGGGTCTTGGCGCCAAACCCCTCGCCGATGACCCATTGGGGCACCAACACTTATTTGATCGGGACGGGTAGTGTCGCGGTAATCGACCCCGGCCCCGCTTTGCCCACGCATTTTAACGCTATCCTTGCCGCCCTCAGCGCAGGCGAGCGGATTACTCATATCCTTGTGACCCATGCCCATCTCGACCACTCGCCGCTTGCCCGCCCCCTTGCACAGGCAACAGGGGCCAAGGTTTTTGCTTTCGGCACCGCCACAGCGGGGCGCAGCACCCGCATGCAGCAGCTGGCAATGTCAGGCGACGCCGGGGGGGGCGAAGGGCTCGACCATGGCTTTTCACCCGATGAAACCCTTGCCGATGGCGATAGCGTCGCCAGCGACGACTGGGCGCTTTTGGCGCACCACACGCCCGGCCACATTTCGGGCCATCTTTGCTTTGCTTTAGACGATTGGTTGTTTTCAGGTGATCATGTGATGGGCTGGGCATCGTCATTGATCTCGCCCCCTGATGGCGACATGGCCGCCTACCGAGCCTCGCTTGCACTTCTCGCAGCCCGGCCTTGGCGCCAGTTCTTTCCCGCCCATGGCTCCAGCATCGCCAACCCTGACGCGCGATTGGCCTTTCTTGCAGACCATCGCAAACAGCGTGAGGCCGCCATTCTGGCTGCCCTCGCCCAAGGTGCCCAAACCTTGCCCGCCCTTATTGCACGTGTCTACACCGATACGCCCAAGGCGCTGCTACCAGCAGCCAGCCGCAACTTGCTTGCCCATCTCATTGATCTGGAAGATAGAAACCTGATCGCTGCGTATCCAAGCCTATCCGTAACCGCACGATTTAGCCTGATCTGACACCTTCGTCTTGCGCATTTCACATTTCTTCCAAATGCCACTGGACGCCCCCATGATCGCTTGCTATATGCCCCCTCGTGTTCCGGCGTAGCTCAGCGGTAGAGCAGTTGACTGTTAATCAATTGGTCGTAGGTTCGATCCCTACCGCCGGAGCCAATCACCCTTTATTTCATTGGGTAAATTGGCAAAACACAAAATCTACTAACAACCTTCCCCTAGGAATTTCGGGTTAGGAAAGGCTGCGAAGCCCGCCCGGATCATTCGGCAGGTTCAAAGCCATTGCGTTCGAACGTGCATGGTCCTTCGGCATGTAGAGCCATTTCCATCGGCAAATCATAAAAGCGGCAGTAGTTGCCCTTGGCTGCGTGAAGACACGCATTGCAGCCTTCAACCAAGGCTTCATGGTCGCCTTTTGCATGGATACGGGAATGACAGTCGTTACACAGGGCTACCAGTTCGAACAGGAATTCGTGCCGCAAATGTTCATAGCTTAGGTGATGCACTTCGGTTGCAGGTGCTTGCCCACAACCTTCGCACTGGCCTTTCGCCCGGTCCATTACCAAGCGCCGAAGCTTCTTCCATTCGGGCGAAGCCATGTAAGCTTCGCGCGCCTGCGTGTAGTATTCACCGCCCTGTTC
>JBAVTI010000202.1:0-2917 GCA_049696055.1 Paracoccaceae bacterium
GAGTGGCTTTGTCGAAGTAGATTGCGACGTTGCGGCAGAAGACGACATCGAAAGGCCCCCGGATCGGCCAGTCCGGCATGAGGTTCAATTCGCCAAAGGTGATGACATCGCGTGCGCGCGCGCCAACGTTAAATCTGGACGAATCATCAGGGTCCCGCAAGAAATGCTGTACCCGTACGGAATCGGGAAGACCCTTCAATTCGTCATGGCTATAAGTGCCCACTTTGGCGCGCGCGACGATGACAGGGTCCACGTCCGTTGCAAGAATTCGGATGTTGAGTTGTGCCGCTTCGGGGCAAAGGTCGAGTAACATGAAGGCCAGAGAATAGGGCTCTTGCCCCGCCGAGCATCCAGCTGACCAGAGCCGCACTCTACCGCCAGATCGCGCCGATTCAACCAACTGCGGCAAAACGCTGGCCCGCAACTTGGTAAAATGATGTTCCTCGCGGAAAAAATGAGTAACGTTTGTTGTCAAGGCTGACAACATCTGCATCCGCTCTTCTGCTCCGGATGGCGCTTCTATCAAACGACAGTAGCTGCTGAAATCGTCCAACCCAAGCTGCCGCAATCGCTTTGTTAGCCGCGAATAAACCAGATCTTTCTTTGCTGACGTCAGATGCAGCCCGAAATCTTCTTGCGCCTGACGCGCAATCACGGCGAAGTCGGCCTCGGTGAAGGCATAGTTGCCCACTGCTACCGACAAGGGTTGGATGCTGGAGGCATTGACTTTCATTGCATGGACCTTTTGCCGGTTCCGATGACGGCCCCAAGGTCGATTACGCGAGTCATGCCCTCATCGACGGTAATCACGCCCGTGATGCTTTGACGCGAATTGTCTGAGCGCAGGTCAGGCGTTTCTTGGATCCGGTCGCGCGACACGGACAGAATTTCCGAAACAGACTCAACCAACAACCCGACCGTCTGATTCTCATGCGCGGCGATGACGACGACGTTACGGCTGTTGTCGGGTGTACGGTCCAGCCCGAAACGCACTGCTAGATCGAAGATCGGAATTACCGATCCGCGTAGGTTCATTACGCCCAGCACCTCGGCAGGCGCATGGGGCAAAGGGGTCACGGCACTCCAACGCCGAATCTCGCGTACCTGACAGATATCAATCGAGAAGCTTTGACCGCCGGTATAGAAGGTGACGAATTGAACCTCGGAAGGCACACTGATTTCAAGCGACTGCAAGGCTTTTCCCTTCGTTTTGTTTAGTACCGAAACGGTGGTCGGAGGTAGGCAAGACCCGGTTGTTGGCGATCGCGTCAGGGTCTAGGATGAGGGCAATCTGCCCATCCCCCAAGACGGTGGCAGCAGAGACTCCAGGCACCGCGCCGTAGTTGGTATCCAGCCCTTTGATCACAACCTGGCGTTGGTCGAATACGCGATCCACGATCAGCGCGCACTGGCCCTGATTTTCGGTTTCCACAAGTAGTAGTGTTTGCGGTTCGGGTTGATATGATGGGCGGGTAAAGCCCAGACCCTCGGCGACATCGACCATGGGGATGAACTTGCCCCGGATCGACAAAAGCCTGTCGCTGGTGCCCACCATATGCAACTCGCCCTTCCCCGGCCGGATGGTTTCTAAGATCGCCGTGATCGGTATGACCATAATCTGACCCGCAACCGACACGACCATGCCATCGAGCACTGCCAACGTCAGCGGAAGCGAGATTGTGAATTCGGTGCCTTGCCCAGGAGTCGACGCAATGGAGACACGTCCACCAAGGGCCGCGACCGCATTGCGCACGACATCTAACCCGACGCCGCGTCCTGACAAGTTTGAAATGGTCGAAGCCGTCGAGAATCCAGGCAGGAACAGCAACGCGTCAATCTCGGCATCGCTTAGTTCAACGTCGGATGAGACCAAGTTCTTGCGGCGCGCAATTTCAAGAATCTTGCGTCGGTTTAGACCGGCACCATCATCGCGTATAGTGATGATCACCGCACCAGACCGGTGAGCCGCCGACAGATGGATCGTACCGCATACATTCTTGCCTGCAGCAATTCGGTCTTCGGGCAGTTCCAGCCCGTGGTCGACAGCATTGCGGATCATGTGGGTCAGTGGATCGGCCAGCCGTTCCACCACGGTCTTGTCCACCTCGGCCCCTTCGCCATAAGTAACCAGACGCGCCGTTTTTCCTGTAGAATCTGCAGCTTCGCGCACGATTCGCGACATACGCTGGAACAGCGGCTTTACTGGCTGCGCCCGAATCGCCATGACCGCTTCCTGAATGTCGCGGGCCAGCAGCCGGTAGTCTTCGACATGAGTCACCACATCGGCATCCGTGGCTAGACGCAATTCCTGTACGCGCTGTGCGATCATTGACTGGTTGATGATCAACTCTCCGACCGCATTAATTAGCCGGTCCACCCGGTCAAGATCGACTCTCAAAGTCGGCTTGGGCACACGCGATTCGGCACCGGAAAACGTATCGGCGGAAGGTTCATTGCGGGCCACAGAGACCTGAAGTTTGACGTCTTCGGCATTTCCGGCGGGCTCAACGGCGATCAAGGTCGCCGCTGGCGCATCGGCAGCGATTTGCGCATGAAACTGGGCATCGGATTGTTCGTTGATCAAGACATCGGGCGGGAATGCCTCTGCGGGATCGAACGCTGATATTTCTAAATCGCACAGGCCTTCGACGAATTCAAAAACTTCGTGAATGGCGGACTCGGGGGATTCCGTCGTCAGGCGGATTACCCAACCTAGGCTGGGTTTGGCTGGCTCGAAGGCGGAAAAATCTGGCAAACGCGACAAATCGGGCTCGGCGACCACCTCCCCCAAATCCGCAAGAGTGGCGATCAGCAAGGCGGGATCGTGCCCATTCGAAAACAGGGCGGCAAAAGGACGGAAAGTGATTGTATATGAATGCCTGGACGCGGCATCGTCTCTAAAGTTACCCCCCAGATC
>JBAVTI010000203.1:0-5411 GCA_049696055.1 Paracoccaceae bacterium
GCGCCGCACGGGGCGGTTGTTGCTTTTGGGCATGGGCGGCTCGCACGCCGTTGGCCGCGCGGTCGAGCCTTTGTATCGCGATCTGGGTATTGACGCGATTGCGCTGCCGCTGTCGGAACAATTGGGGCAACCGCTGCCGATTGCCGGGCGCACCATGATTGTCACCTCGCAGTCTGGCGAAAGTGCCGAAGTGCTGCGCTGGTTTGCCGAAAGTCGCCCCAAGACCGACACCTTTGGCCTGACGATGGACCCAAACGCCACGTTGGCGGGGCTGGCACCCTGCCTGATCGGCGCAGGCGGCACTGAACAAGCCTTTGCCGCAACCCGCAGCCTGACCGTCACCCTGGCCCTGCATGCGGCGATTCTGGCGGCGCTTGGCGCGGATATGTCGGCCACCCGTCAGGTGCTGACCACGCCGCAAATGCCCGATATCACCGCCGCCCTGACCGCGATGCGAAACGTCTCTACCATCGTCACCTCGGGCCGCCGATTGCAGGGGGTGGCCGAGGCCATTGCCCTTGGCCTGACCGAGTTGTCACGCCTGCCCTGCTTTTCGCTGGAAGGTGGTCAGTTGCGCCATGGCCCGATGGAAATGCTTGGCCCCCGGATCGGGGTCGTGCTGTTTGCCGCCAGGGATGCGACGGCGGGTCTGGTGGGGGGCATGGCGCACTCTGCGGTGGCGGCGGGCGCGCCGGTGGTGGTGTTCGATGCCTCGGGGGCGGCGGCCTTTGCGGGCATCCCCACGGTATCTGTCGCCCCCGCCGTTGGGATGGCGGCAATCATGGCGCTGCTGCCTGCCGCCCAACGCTTTATGGTGGGATTTGCGGCTGCACGGGTGCCAGACGTTGGAACCCCAATCCGCTCGACCAAGATTACCAGAACGGAATGAGCCAGATGCAGCCCCTCGCCGTGGTCGGCAACGTCAATGTCGACCTGATCATGGGCCCTACAGAGCCGTGGCCAAAGCCCGGATCCGAGGTGATGGTGGATCATGACGAGTTGCGGGTCGGTGGGTCGGCGGGCAACGCGGCCCTTACCTGGGCGGCACTTGGATATGGTTTTCAGATCGCCGCCCATACGGGCAGTGATCAGTTTGGCACATGGTTGCGCGAGGCCTTTGCACCGCACGCCGCCCGCTGGCCGATCACCGATGGCAGCACCACGCTGTCGGTTGGCCTGACCCATCCCGATGGCGAGCGCACCTTTTTCACCACGCGCGGACATTTAGCCAAACTGACATGGCCGCAGGTGCGCGACAGCCTGAATTGGCCAGACCTGGCGGGTGGATACCTGCTGTTATGCGGATGCTTTTTGATGGACGCTTTGGTGCGCGACCTTGACGCCTTGTTCGACCACGCTACAGCACGGGGGATCAAAGTGGCCCTCGATACCGGTTGGCCGCTGCAGGGCTGGACCCCGACCGCCCGCGCCAACGCCCTGCATTGGGTATCTCGCAGCGATTGTTTGTTGTTTAACGAGGTCGAAGCGATGGCAGTATCGGGCTGCCAAACCGCCGAACAAGCCGCCTTGTCTTTGCGCGCGCAGATGCGGGGGCGCGCGCAAATGCAGGGGGGCGCGCTGGTCGTCATCAAATGCGGTGCCGCAGGTGCCTTGTTGCACGATGACAGCGCGGGCACGGTTCGGGTTGCGGCCCCGGTGGTAAAGGTTGTCGATACCATCGGCGCGGGCGACGTGTTCAACGCCGCCTTTTTGGGCGGCCTGTCACAGGGTTTGTCACCCGTAGCCTGCCTTGGCCAAGGCGTTCGTTGCGCCTCGACCGCGATCTCGACCTTGCCCCGGCGCTATGGCTCCGCAGCCCAACCCGCCCCATCAGGAATAACCCCATGAGCGCCCTTGAACTGGTCAATATCCAAAAATCCTATGGCGCGGTGGATATTCTGAAACAGATCAATATCGCGCTTGAGGATGGTGAGTTTCTGGTGTTGCTTGGGGCCTCGGGCTGCGGGAAATCGACGCTTTTGAACATCATCGCAGGACTGTCCGAACCCACGCAGGGCGAGGTGCGGATCGGCGGTGTCTGCGTAAACCGGGTTCATCCCAAAGACCGCGATATCGCCATGGTGTTTCAGTCTTACGCGCTTTATCCAAATCTTTCGGTCGCCCGCAACATTGGCTTTGGTCTGGAAATGCGCGGTGTCGCCCGCCCACAGCGTGAGGCGGCCATTCAAAAAGTTGCGGCCATTCTAAAGATCGAAGACCTGCTGAACCGCAAGCCGGCACAGCTATCGGGCGGCCAGCGTCAGCGCGTCGCCATCGGCCGCGCCTTGGTGCGCGACCCCAAGATATTCCTGTTCGATGAGCCGCTGTCGAACCTGGATGCCAAATTGCGCATGGAGATGCGGACCGAGCTTAAGCGCCTGCACCGGATGCTGGGAACCACCATCGTCTATGTGACACATGACCAGATCGAGGCGATGACGCTGGCCACCCTTATCGCCATCATGCGTGATGGAAAGATTGAACAAATCGGCACGCCCACCGAAATTTACAATCAGCCCGCCACCCTTTACGTCGCCGAGTTTGTCGGCTCGCCGCCGATGAATTTGCTGCAAGCGACGCTGGATGCCGATGGTTTGCGTCTTGCCGGGGCGGCGGCCCCTTTGGCGCTGCAGGGGATCGCCTGGCCTGCGATTGGTGGCCCGCAAGCGGTCATTCTTGGCCTGCGCCCCGAGGATATCCACCTTGCCACCGACGCCGATCTATCGGTGATCGAGGCTACGGCTGACATCATGGATCTGACCGGGCCGGAACTTGTGGTGTCGGCTTTTGCCGGTAAACAGCGGCTGATCGCCAGCCTGCCACCCCATACCAAAATCGCGCCGAACGAACGGCTGCGCTTTGGGTTCCTTGCGCAGAACCTGCATCTTTTCGACGCGGCGACAGGGCGCAGGATCGCGTTGCTTTGATCGAAAGCCGCACCATAGAATTGCCAGATTGGCGACAATCCGCACAAAAACGCCACAATTGAAACCTCACCTTGCCGCCATCGTTCTGCATCCTATGGTGCGTGTCCACCCTTACAGTTGACGCACCAAAACGGAGAACGAAGGTAACATGTCCCTCAAACTGATCGGACTGACTGCAACCCTTGCAGCTTTCATTATTTCTGTCGCACCAGACATTGCAGGTGCAGAGTCTGACAAGCCATTGAAAACCGCAACAAATGCGCGTGTATCCGTCTCTACCAAAGGCGAGGCCGAACAAAGGTTTACCGCCTATATCACGGGCTACGGCTATTGGGACAACACGCCGCCGGGGTCTGTCGCCATTTCGAAACCGGTGATCCACAGCGGCGCTGGTGGCACTGGCACCTTCAAAGACCCGGTGACAATCGCTGTCGGCCACACCATCAACGGCAGCCGCCAGACGCTGGATTATGCGCCCGGCACCCGGTTCTACATCGAACGCCTGCGCAAATATGCCATCGTCGAGGACGTTTGCGGCGATGGAAACAATCCGCAAGGCGGGCCCTGCCATACCGGATATCAGGGGCATCCGTGGCTTGATGTCTATATCGGTGGCGGCAGCAAAACCGCCTCGGCCACCACCGCCTGCGCCCGGCAAATCACCGCGTTGCAAAAGATCATCATCAATCCAAAGCCCGATTATCCCGTCCACGCCGGCGAGATCACCGGAACGGGCTGTCAGGTATTCTGATCACACCATGCGTGGGTTTCGCATTGCCCGCGTCCTGCAAGCGTCAGGGGCCGGGCAGCCGAACCGTGCCCAAACGCACAAGCTTGCCCCACTCGGCAAGCTTGCCGGTCAACGCCCGCCAAACAGCGCGATAGACCGTGATATACAGCAGTTGGCGGTAGAAAAGCCGTTGAACCGGGATCAACAATACCAGCACCGGCAGCTTGCGTTCAAAGGCAAAAGCCACAAGGGCGGTCAGAACTTCCATCGCGGGCAATGCCAGATATCCGGCAAGGATCAGCGTCGATGTCGGTGCCTTTAGCAGCGGTTGACCGAGGATGAAATTTATCAGCGCATCCACCACCACGCTTAGAAATACCAGATCCGCAATCGGTGCCAGCAGCGCCATAACCACCCCAAACAACCACAGATCCGGGATCGAGATCAGCCCGACGGGCCGACCTTCGCGCGCGGCGCGGCGGTGCTTCCACCCGGTCTGCATCATCCCAAAGGTCCACCGCAGCCGTTGCTTCATGAAACTGCGCAGCGTTTCCGGCGCCTCGGTGATCGAAATTGCGGCTTCCTCGTACACCACACGGTAGCCCGCGCGCAGCACCGAAACCGTCAGATCGGCGTCCTCGGCCAGCGTCTCATTGGTGTAAAGCCCGGCCTTGCGCACGGCAGCCGCGCGCCATGCCCCAATGGCACCTGGCACCACCAGTATGCCGTTGAACACTTCGGCGGCGCGGCGGTCGATGTTCTGCGCGATGGTGTATTCCAAAGCCTGCAGTTTCGTAAGCAACGTCCCGCGGTTGCCAACCTGAACCTTGCCCGCCACCGCCCCCACCGCAGGATCGCGGAACGCGCGCACCAGTTTTCGAATGGCATCGGGCAGAATGATGGTGTCTGCATCTATCGACACCACCACTTCGGTTTTGATCCGCGAATAGGCGGTATCCAGCGCCATCCACTTGCCCATGTTCGCCTCGCGGATGATTTCGATCCGGGGATCATTTGCAAAGGCCGCTTCGGCCAAGGCGCAGGTGTGATCATTCGATCCGTCATCTACCACGATCAGCCGCAGATCAGGATAGTCAGACGCCAGCACGGCCTCGATGCTGCGCACGATCACGCCTTCTTCGTTGTAGGCCGGGATGACCACCGTCACCGACGGCGTGTAGGGTCTGCCCTCAATGGGGTAATGGCGGCGCGTCAGTGCCAGGATCAGGATCAGGGTTGAACGCACCCCGCCCAGAACGATGGCCAGCCAGAATATCCCGCGCAAAACCGTGCCAATCGCACCGACAACGCTAAAAGAATAGGCATCCAACGTGACGCGCGCACCGGTTTCGGTTGGCATCAGCGCCTCGCGCGGCACCCCCAGCATTTGTGCAAGCGATACAAAACGAAAACCTTTTTCACGCAGCGCCTTGATCAGCGTCGGCAGGGCCGCAACCGTTGCCGACCGATCCCCGCCCGCGTCATGCAGCACGATGACATTGCCCCCCGACGGCGCAAGCTGCGCCAAGGCCGCAGCAACGATATCCGCAGGGGCGACATCCTGCCAATCCGGCGGCACGACATTGGCCCCGACCACAAGATATCCCCTTTGGTCCAAAGCCACAAAAGGCAGCGCCTCGGCCGCCGTCAGCGGCCCAAGCCCCCGCCCGTAAGGCGTGCGGAAAAGCGCGGTACTATGCCCGGTCACGCTGATCACCAGCCGTTGCAGGGTGTTCAGCTCCAGCGTCTTGCGC
>JBAVTI010000204.1:0-1840 GCA_049696055.1 Paracoccaceae bacterium
CACGAACTCATCCCCGTTGCTCGGCTCACCGGCAGCAGGCAGCAATGGAACTTCCAAGAGCGAGGCAAAACGCTCCCAGTCGATCCCGCCTTCGTTCACTTGCGAGGCAACGAGTGCCTCCAGCGAACTTGCCAACACAGAAACTGTGGTGCGACCCAAGCCGTCATGGACCTGCACCGGTTCTGTTCCGGTCAGGTGCTCATGTTAAGCGGCCCTCTGTTCGAAGGCCACGGGTGATTTCCAGCCGAGGGCTGAGTGTTTCCGGCGCGGGTTGTAGAAGCCGTTTATATATTCGAAGAGGGCGACCTCGACTTCGCGGCGGGTTTGCCAGTTTCGGCGCCAGACCAGTTCGGCTTTCAGCGACTTGAAGAAGCTTTCGACGGCAGAGTTGTCGTAACAATTGCCTTTGCCGCTCATTGATACCTTGAACCCCTGGTTGCGCAGAAGCTTCTGGTAATCATGCGCGCAGTATTGCGACCCTCGATCCGTGTGGTGAATGCAGCCTGGCGGTGGCCTGCGGATCGCGATGGCCATGTTCACGGCCCGCAAAGCCAGATCCTGCTTGATGCGGTTGCTGATCGCCCAGCCGACGACGCGCCTTGAGAAGAGATCAAGGATCACAGCAAGATAAACCCAACCCTCCCGCGTCCAGACATAGGTGATGTCACCCGCCCATTTTTGGTTGGGCTGGCTCGCCGTAAAGTCCTGTAGCAGGAGATTCGGTGCAATATTGAAGGCGTGATCGCTGTCAGTGGTCGCCTTGAACTTCCGTGTCCGGACAACTTGAATGCAGTTCTGGCGCATCACCCGCCCCACCCGGCGTTGGCCAACCTGCAGCCCCAACTCATTCAACTCCTCCGTCATGCGAGGCCTGCCGTAGCTGCCCAAGCTCAACCGATGTTGTTCGCGAATATGGGCCAAGAGCACCATGTCGCGTCGCTGGCGGTGAGACGGAGGCCTGTGCTTCCAGGCGTGGAGCCCGCGCTCCGTCACACCCATCAGGCGGCACAAATGGCTGCGGGTCAGGCAGCCGCTGTAGTCGGCAATATATTGAAACTTCATGGCTTTTGGGCCGCGAAGAACATCGCAGCCTTTTTTAGCACCTCCCTCTCCTCCCGGAGTATGCGGTTCTCTTTGCGCAGCCGCTCATTCTCCCGCAGAAGCTCGGCATCTTGTGCAGGAACTTTGGCTTCGTCGGAAAACACCCTTACCCACTTGCCGAGGGTCGAATGTCCAATTCCCAAATCTGACGCAACCTGACGTCGTGTCAGGCCACTGGTCTGCGCAATGCGAACCGCATCCCGCTTGAACTCGTCGCTGTGTATCACTGCCATATCCGGTCTCCTTGATGACGAGTATTGCTCTCAAAAGGCCGGAACGAAACCGGTGCAGGTCCAAAGTCACCGCCGAGCGCATCCGCGACAAGATCGCGGCCTCCAAGAAGAAGGGTCTCTGGATGGGCGGCACCCTGCCGCTCGGCTACGACCGGCACCCTGATCCGCAACGGCGCGAACTGGTGGTCAATGCCGACGAAGCCGGGACCGTGCGGCAACTCTTTGATCTCTATGCCCGTCTCGGCAATCTGCGTCTGGTCGAAGCAGAGGCGGACCGCCTGGCTTTGCGGCCAAAGATCGGCATCACCCCCGCAGGTCTTCACCGCGGTGCGGGTCCGTTCACCCGGGGCCAGTTGCACTACCTGCTGATGAACCCGGTCTACATCGGTCGCATCCGCCACAAGGAGAACACCTATCCCGGCCAGCATCCGCCGATCATCGAGACACCGCTCTGGGACGAGGTGCAGGCCCGGCTGATCGCGGCCCGGGCCCGGCCACGCGGGCGC
>JBAVTI010000205.1:0-5810 GCA_049696055.1 Paracoccaceae bacterium
CTCCCATGCGGGCATTGGCAATGTCATAAACTGAACCTTCGGCACGAGATGATGAGATCGGCAGCCCGCTACGGTACCGCCGGCCATAGTCGACAAGGGATTCCATGTTGTTCGCGAGATAGGTGTACAGTGTCTCGCAGCGGGCCTGCACGCGCGCGGCAGCGATGCGGACAGACAGAGGTTCTTCCGCAAGGCGGGCGCAATCGTGCATGAGCCCCTTCAGATAAGTTTCCGCGACCCGTGCTCTGCCGTACCATAGCCACCAGCGGATGCTTTTCGCAGGGCGCTGGAACAGCACCGGATTGCCAGTAAAGCCCGGTGTCTGGACCAAACCCTGAACGGCGGCCTCGACATGTCGGATGCGCATCGAAATGTGCCACCAGTCGAGAATATGCTTCACTTGGCCGTCGCAACCCATGGCATTTCGGATGAGGTTTGGGAGAGCAAGTTCGCCATCTGAGATTACCGTCAACAGACGGCCTGGCTTCCATCCAACGCCTGACAGCTCGTCTCGCATACGGCTGCCTGGCGACGTGGTAACGCGACCTTCAGCGAGAAATCCTCCGTGATAAGCGGCCCCGGGCCCGCTCCATCAGGCGGGGGTGCAAAGCCATGAACTTGCCGCGCAGCACCTACTATTGCCGCCCCGCTGCCAAGGCCGAAGGGATGACAGACATCGAACTCCCGGCCATCATCGAAGACATCCAGGACGAGCTGCCCTGCTACGGCTATCGGCGCGTGACCCACGAGCTTCGTCGCCATGGACTTGTGGTCAATCACAAGAAGGCAGCACGGGTGATGCTGGTGGCGGGACTTGAAGACCCTTTGCACCAACCGTCGATCCGATCATCCTCCGCGTTCCCGACCCTGCATAGGAACGTTAGCGTTCAAAGAAGGCGCACAGAGAATGCGCCTCAAGGGTGCAAGCGAATTTTTTCCTATACCAAAAGAATATCTTTCCATAACCTTACACTCAGGTTTGAGTTCAAGAGGTACGAGAGAGTGCACTTTCCAGTCGCTGCGCGGTCACCTGACTGTGGTCCCACTGACGAAGCATCAATGTTGCGCACATTGAACACTTTCGCGGTGAATCTGATCCAAATTCCCAGCGTGGAGGACTTGTTCTGGTACGTGGCGCAGAACGTCGTAGGGCGGTTGAGCTTTGTCGATTGCGTCATCTATCAGGCGGACGATGAACAGACCACTCTGAAACAAGTGGCCGCTTGGGGAGAAAAGAACCCGTTTGGGCGAAGTATCGTCAATCCTTTGGTCATCCCGTTCGGCAGCGGCATAACCGGTCAGGTCGCGCAGACCACGAAGGCAATCATCGTCGATGATCTGCTGAAAGACCAGAACTACATTCCCGACACGCAACCTGCCCGCTCCGAAATCTGTGTCCCCTTGGTCTTCTGCGGGCGTGTCGTCGGCGTGATCGATTGCGAACATCCAGACCCCAATGCCTTTGGAGAAGCCGAACTCGAAATTCTGAGTACGGTGGCCGCAATGACTGGAGCCAAGCTCGAGCTTCTCGCCGAAGCGCAGCGGTCGGCCCAGAGGTATCGAGATCTGGTAGCATCGCATAGTCAATTGACCCAAGAGATCAGCATAAGGAAGGCCCTGGAGGCGAAGCTGTTCGAGGCCAGAAGACTTGAAGCGATCGGCAAGCTCACCGGGCGGTTCGCCCATGAGTTCAACAATCTTCTGACCGTCATCCTCGGCAATCTCGAGTTTCTTGAAGCTGACATCACAAGCCTGGATGCGACTCATTTTCTGGGTGAAGCAAAGACAGCAGCCAAAACCGGCGCGCAGTTGATGCGGGACATGCTAGCCTTCGCCCAACGGACGCGTCTTGTCCCCGTCGTTATGGATTTGAACGAACTCATCTCCAGGTTCTGCGCCACAAATGATCCCAACGTGCCAGACCGGATTGAAGTGCTACTTGCCGACGGCCTCTGGCAAATCTCTGCCGACTGCAAAGCGATGGAGAGCGTTGTGCTAAACCTCGTCGAGAACGCCAGGGACGCGACAGCCGCGGGTGGCAAAATCGTGATCCAAACCCAAAATGTGATACACAACCTTTTAGATAATCCGCTTCTGAATACTGAACTTCTGCCTGGACGATATGTTCGGCTGAACGTTACCGACACGGGCGTTGGTATTCCGCATGACCGCCTGCCGCATATCTTCGACCCTTTCTACACCTCAAAGCCCGTCGGGGCGGGGACTGGTTTAGGCCTGTCGATCGTCCGAGGCTTCACGCAACAATCAGGCGGGAGCGTGACTGTGATCGCTGAGGTCGGCAGAGAAACAACTTTTCAGCTGAACTTTCCCGCAGTCACCTGATGCAAGAATGATTTGTTAACCCTGATTTACTAGCATTGCCATCCAAGCGATTTGAGGGCTCCGATGGCAACAGCTTTCCCAAGATGTGAACCGACTCTGCAAGACCTTCCGTTAATTGACGTAGGAGGGCTTTGGCGTGGTGATCCAACCGAAATCAGAAGGATCGCGGATCAGATTGGAATGGCGGCGCAGGACTTTGGCTTCTTCAGGATCCGAAGCCACGGCATCGACCCTAAGCTCATCGAGGCGACTTACCGGACGGCCGAGCGGTTCTTCGCCCTAACGGACAGTCAGAAGCGACGTTACTACATTGGCCGCAGCCCAAATCACCGCGGCTATGTTCCCTTCACCGAAAAGGGTGATTACGCAGATGAGGTTCATCGCAATTACGAAGCGTTCGATCTTGGGCTGGATCTTCCAAAGGATGATCCGGATTTTCTCGCGGGCAATCTCGTTCTGGGTCCGAATATCTGGCCGAACCTCATAGGCTTCAAGGAAACGGTGTCGCGCTACTACACCGAGGTTTCATCTGTGGGTCGCACTTTGTGTTCTGCACTGGAAATCTACCTCGATTTGCCTCCTGGTGCCATTACCGACCACATGAGCAAGCCCGTCTCCCAACTCAGGTTGCTTCACTATCTGCGCAATGGCGAAAATGCCGACCACAGTTCAGTCAACATGGGGGCACATACCGACTATGAATGCTTGACGCTTCTGCACACGCGAAACGAAGGGCTTCAGGTTATGACGCAAGATAACCGATGGATTGATGTACCCGTCGATCAAAGCGTCTATGTCGTGAACATTGGCGACATGCTTGAAGCGTGGAGCAATGGCATCCTGAGATCGACCCCCCATCGGGTCATCAATCGAAGCCCGGAAAGGTTCTCGATGCCCTATTTCGTTGCCGCTAACCACGATACGGAAATCCGTCCTTTTCCGCAGCTGATCGGACATGGAAAACACGCGCGATATGAACCCTTCCTGGCGGGCGCGCACCTAGAACGCATGCTTCTGCGGGATTTTCCGTATTTACGACAGCGGCGGCGCCAAACTGAGGCGGACGGCGTCACTGCCTGCGCAAGTCACGTTCAGAACCCTTTCGAAGTTCGCATCCAAGGAAGCACTGCGTAAACCATGCCCACTTTGCACTCCTTGGTCTCAGTCGCCCTAGCGGGACTTGCGCTCAGCGCGACGCCGGGGCCGTCGATGCTCTATGTCCTTTCGCAGAGTGTCGGTCAAAGCCGGGCGGCCGGATTGGCCTCGGCCGTGGGCCTGTGCCTGGGCGGCATTCTCTTGGCCGTTGCAACGGCGCTCGGGCTGGCCACCGTTTTTGCAAATGCAGCATGGTTGGTTGTCGCTTTGCGATACGTGGGTTCGGTCTATCTTGTATGGCTAGGGACGGACTTGATCCGGAAAGCAAGGATGAACGCCAAGCTTGACCTAACCGCTTCGAAAATCAGCCGAACGCCGATGCTGTCGATCTTATGGCAGGGCGTGCTGGTCGAGCTGCTCAATCCTAAGACGGTGCTCTTCTTTGCGCTTTTTTTGCCGCCGTTCGTCGCAATGGGTCATGGACAGACAGAAGGTGAGAACCTCACCATCCAGCTGTTGGTGCTTGGTAGCCTCGTTCCGCTAACGGCACTTCCCGCCGACATCTTCGTTGCCCTGATGGGCAGCGCAATGACCAGGACGCTTAACGGCAACAAGACAGCGCGCGAATTTCTGGCCTGGCTCGGAGGGCTGCTTCTGATCGGGATCGCCGTCAGCTTGCATTTGAAAAGCTTTTAAGTGCTCGCCAATTTTGCGAGTCGCGTAGGTATGGCGTCACGAAGACATCGGATCAGCTAAACCATTGACACTCGGAGTTTTGGGGCTCTCATCCGCACACCGCCAACCCTTTGATCAGAAGTGCCGCCGCATCCACGTCGAAGCCGCTGAGGATCATGATACGGTATCTGTCACCCACCTCGATGGTCATCGTCGTCGGGTGCGATGGCACCGCTGCGGTTGCCCGCGTCAAGACAAGACCATCATCCAGCGGGGTGAACCGGGGCCCGCAGCCCATCAACCCGATGCGATGCCGATAGCGCCAATTGAAAAGCATTGAACGCGAAATCTCGTTCCGATGCGCAACTGCGGCAATCGTGCCGTCACTGCGCAGGCTCTCTTAGACAATGCGTATCTTCTCGTCATCAGTCCAACGCCGACGGCGCCCGGTGTCCGAGACCGATATCTCCTTTTCCAACGTATGGCGGAGGGCTTCCTGCCGTTTGAAGAAAGGAGTGGCAACGCCGCCATGGCCTAATGGGTACGGATCGCCAAGGCTGCGCCAACCTACAGGGGGCTGGCGGCATCGTTCACGAGCGCCGTCATGTCTAGAAGCGCGCCGGGGCCGCTCAGGCGGCGGCGCACCTTCATCTGAACCGAAGGACGCTCTGACAGTGTTGGCCGATTTCAAGACGCTGTCAGCCCGGCGTCCGCCAGTTGCTCGTGATCCGGCAGGTCGCGCAGGGTCTCAAGCCCGAAGGCGGCGAGGAAGGTTTCGGTGGTGACAAACGTGTAAGGAGCGCCGCGGCGCGGCTCGCGGGGGCCGGTAGCGATCAGGGCGCGCTCGGCCAGCCGCCCGATCAGGTCGCGGCTGATGTCCTTGCCGAAGATGTCCTTCAGCCCGTCGCGGCTGATCGGCTGGTGGTAGGCGATGGCGGCCAGCACGGCGAGGTCGAATTCGCCCAAGGACAGCGCTTGCCCGCCCGCATCCGCAGCTGCCCTTATCGCCGGGGCATAGGCGGGCTTCGTGCGGAGCCACCAAGCCGCGCCCACCCGTGCCACCTCATAGGGCCGGTCGGCCAGATCTGCTGCCAGATCCTCGATCAACAGATCGACCGAGGCACCCTGCCCCACCACCTTTGCCAGATCGTCGCGCGAAACCGGCGCGGCACTGGCAAACAGCACCGCCTCGATCCGTCGCAGCCATTCGCGCCAGCGCAGATCGGGCGGCAGCTCACCAAGCTCTCGGTCCAGATCTGGTTCGCCGCTCGCCTTCACCATGGTC
Source organism: Paracoccaceae bacterium (assembly GCA_049696055.1). Lineage (GTDB taxonomy): Bacteria > Pseudomonadota > Alphaproteobacteria > Rhodobacterales > Rhodobacteraceae > JBAVTI01. The sequence continues at coordinate 5,399 of JBAVTI010000205.1, forward strand.
AGACCCCATAAAGGCGAAAACTGTCCCGCCCGGTCAGTTCGCGCACCGCCTCAAGGTCTACCAGCCGATCACAGAAGCGCCGCGTGGCGCGATCCGACATGAACGCACAGAGCTCCGTCGCCGCCAGCGCATCGTGCGACAGGAACAGATCAACCGCACGCTCCGCCCCCTTGGCCCGCAGCTTCGGCACCACCGCCCGCAACCGGGCCGCCCGTCGGGCCAGATCAGCAGCCAGCGGCACCGCCTGACCCGCCCCGATCACAACGACCCGGTGACAGGCCAGCCGCAGGTCATCGCCCCGCAACCGCAGATCGCGCGATTTTAGGCCAAGGGACACGAGTGGCAGAATGTGCTCCCGACCCACGGCTCTGGACAGCACCGCATCGGCCAGAATCAGCGCCGCCGTCTCGGC
>JBAVTI010000206.1:0-2575 GCA_049696055.1 Paracoccaceae bacterium
GTGTCTTGCTGCAAAAGATGCAAAAAGACCGGGTTCACATGGCCCTGGTCATCGACGAATACGGTGGTGTCGATGGGCTTGTCACCATTGAAGACCTGATCGAAACCGTCATCGGCGAGATCGAGGATGAACACGACGAAGAAGACGGCGCCTTGTGGAAAGAAGAAAAGCCCGGCGTTTTTCTGGTACAACCCAATACTCCGCTGGAAGAATTCGAGGCGGCAATCGGCGTCGTGCTGCGCACCGGCGAAGATGACGCCGAAATTGATACCGTCGGCGGCATCGTGTTGCTGCGCACCGGTCGGGTTCCGGCACGGGGCGAGATTGTGCCCCACGAATCCGGTGTCGAATTCGAAGTGGTCGATGCCGACCCGCGCCGCCTGAAACGCCTGCGGGTCCGGCTGCCGGGGGCGGCCCGCGCCCCCTCGCCTGCCGCTGCAAAGTCCGAGGGCTGATATGACGCGCTGGGGGTGGCCCGGCTGGCGCCGGATCGGTGCCGCCTTTGGCCTTGGTGCCACCATGGCCCTGGGCCAGGCCCCGCTGAACCTGTGGTGGCTGGCCGTGCCTGCCTTGGCGGGCGTGGTCTGGCTGGTGGCCAACAGCCAGAACCCCCGTTCCGCCGCATGGCTTGGGCTGTTCGCCGGGGCGGGGCATTTCGCGCTGGCGCTTAGCTGGATCGTCGAGCCGTTCCTGATCGACATCGCCCGCCACGGCTGGATGATCCCGTTTGCGGTGGTATTCTTGTCGTTCGGACTGGCGCTGTTCTGGGCCTCGGCGGCAGGATTGGCGGCCCTTCTGCCCAAACCGCAACGCGCTCTGGGCTTTGCCCTGACCCTGACACTGGCCGAACTGGCACGCGGCACGGTGCTGACGGGTTTTCCATGGGCGCTGATCGGCCATATCTGGATCGCAACCCCGCTGGCCCAGCTTGCGGCCCTGATCGGCCCCAACGGCCTCACCCTGCTGACAGCGCTGGTGGCCGCCCTGCCGATTGCCTACCGCGCCCGCGGTCTGGCCACCTCGGCCGCCCTGCTGGCCTGCGTTACCGGCTTTGGCCTGTGGCGGCTGTCGCTGCCAGACCCAGCCGCCACCCACCCCATCACCCTGCGCCTTGTGCAGCCCAACGCCGAACAACACCTGAAATGGGATCCGACGCAGGCCCGCATCATCTTTGACCGCCAGCTTGCCTTTACCGCCGCCAAACCGACCCCCGATCTGGTGATCTGGCCCGAAACTTCGGTGCCTTACCTGTTCAACACCTCGCCCGATGCCGTGCTGGCGATTGCCCGCGCGTGCAGCGGTGCCCCGGTGGCGGTGGGCGTTCAGCGTACCGAAGGCTGGCGCGGTTTCAACTCGATGGCGGTAATCCTGCCCGATGGCACGGTGTCGGCACTCTATGACAAACACCATCTGGTGCCATTTGGCGAATACATCCCCTATGGCGATCTGATGGCCGATTGGTTCGGGATCGTGGCCTTCGCCGCACAGGAGGGCAACGGCTATTCCCCCGGCCCTGCGGCGCGGGTGCTAAACCTTGGGCCAACCTTGGGCAGTGTGTTGCCGCTGATCTGCTACGAGGCGGTGTTCCCGCAAGATCTGCGGGCCGCCCCCACACGGCCCGACTGGATTTTGCAGATCACCAACGATGCGTGGTTTGGCAAAATCAACGGCCCCTACCAACATCTCGCCCAGGCCCAGCTCAGGGCGATTGAACAAGGCCTGCCGCTGGCCCGCGCCGCCAATACCGGAATCTCGGCGGTGATCGACGCGCGGGGTCGCATCACCGCTTCGCTGCCGCTGGGACAGGCGGCGTTTCTGGACACCCCGCTGCCCGCCGCATGGCCCGCCCCGCCCTATGCGCGGTTTGGCGAGGGTGCGGTTTTGGTGTTGCTGGCGGGACTCGCTCTGGCGCTGTTGCGGGCGCGCAAATCCACATCCGCTTGACGTTCCGGCCCGTCCGGCGTAGCGCATCGTCCTAGCACTGTCACAACGGCTTCCTGGCGTGACGGAATTAACCAACGGAGCACTTCCCAATGTCACGCAAGAACTACATTTTCACTTCCGAATCTGTTTCGGAAGGTCACCCCGACAAGCTTTGTGATCGGGTCTCGGATGCCATTCTGGACGCCTTCCTGACCGAAGAACCCAATGCGCGGGTTGCCTGCGAAACCTTTGCCACCACCGGGCGGGTTGTTGTTGGCGGCGAAGTGGGGCTTTCGACCGCCGAAAAGCTTGATACGTTCATGGAGCGTGTCGATGGCATTGTGCGCGATTGCGTCCGCGACATCGGCTACGAACAAGACCAGTTCCACTGGAACACGCTTGAAGTGCAGAACTATTTGCACAAGCAATCGGCGCATATCGCGCAGGGCGTCGACAAAGACGGCGCTGGCGATCAGGGCATCATGTTTGGTTACGCCTGCCGCGAAACCGCTGAACTGATGCCTGCTCCGATCCAGTATAGCCACGCTATTTTGCGCCGTCTGGCCGAAGTGCGCAAATCAGGCCAAGAGCCGACCCTGCGCCCCGATGCCAAATCGCAGTTGTCGCTGCGCTATGTAGATGGCAAGCCGGT
>JBAVTI010000207.1:0-7215 GCA_049696055.1 Paracoccaceae bacterium
TTGCGGCGCGGGCCGCCGCACAGGTGGGCGGGCTGGTGTTGCCTGCGGTGGCTTATGGCAACCGATCACAGCCGAAAACCGGTGGCGGACCGGGGTTTCCGGGCACCATCAACCTGACCGCGCATACCTTTTCGCTGATCGTGCGGGATGTGATCTGCGAGCTTTACCGCCAGAACGTGCGGCGGATCGTGACGGTTAACGGGCACTATGAAAACATCGGCCCGACCATCGAGGGCATCGAGCTTGCGCTGGACGCCATCGGCCGGGCGCGCGCCTCGGATATGATTATTCTGCGGATTGATCATTGGGATATGGTGCGCGAGGACACCTTGACGCGCATTTTCCCGGATGGCTATCCCGGTATCGAGTTGGAACATGCCTCGGTGATCGAGACCTCGATGATGATGGCGCTGCGCCCCGAATTGGTGGATCTGAGCAAGGCCACGCATGATGGCCCGGCGGTATTCCTGCCGTATGACCGTTACCCCAAACCCTGCGATGAAGTGCCCGCTTCGGGGGTGTTGTCGCTGACCGAAGGGTCAACGGCGCAAAAGGGCGAGTGGCTGCTGGCCGATTGTGAAGCGGGTATTGTCGAGATTGTGCGGCGCGAGTTTGCCTAGCGCGTGTCAGGTTTTGATAAAAACGGCGACATCGAAACACGCGGTCGAGCGTCAGCGAGAGGCAGCGATTTTCGATTAAATCGAAACCTGACACGCTTTAAGGCCAACCGCAGTTAGCGGTCCAGACGGCCCATGCGGCCACCGCGGCGTTTGGTAAGGCGTGGGGCGCGGGCGGGCAGATCGTCGGTGATGGCGGCACGTTCGGCGGGGGACAGCCGCGACCATGTCGAGATTTCCTCGATGGTGCGCATGCAGCCGACGCAAAGCCGTTCTTCGGGATGGATCACGCACAGTTTGACGCAGGGCGATTGCACTTCGTTGCGGCGCCAAACCGCATCGTCGGTCTGCGCTTTCCAAGCCTGATCATCCATCGAGGTATCGTCCACGATTACATCGCCTGCCGGTTCATATGTGCCATGCGGTCCAGCACACCTTGCAAGATATACCCGGCGGCGACGTGATCGATGACCTCTTTGCGACGTTTTCGCGACGTATCCGCCTCGAGTAGGGCACGTTCGGCGGCAACGGTAGACAAACGCTCGTCCCAAAAGCCAATCGGCAACGGCGTCAGACGCGAAAGATTACGGGCAAAAGCGCGGGTGGCTTGGGCGCGCGGGCCTTCGGATCCGTCCATATTGCGCGGCAAGCCAAGGATAAGGCCGCAGATCCGGCGATCTTCGACCAGCTTCAACAGCTGTGCGGCATCTTCGGTGAATTTGGTGCGCCGGATGGTCAGAAGCGGCGTGGCGATAGAGCGCATGACATCAGACACCGCGACGCCGATGGTTTTCTCGCCAAAGTCCAGACCCGCGATGGCACGCATGGCGGGCAATTCGGGGGCAAAGGTTTCCATGGTGTCGTGATGGTTCAATTTGCCACCCCGGCTTGGTCTGCGGCGGCGCGGATCAGCGCCAGATCGTCAGGCGTTGTGGCATAGGCTGCTTGGGCCTGCACCCAAGCGGCGCGGGCGTCTTCGGTTTTGCCCAGCACACCGTAAGCCCCGATCAGGCGCGCCCATTCTTCGGGGGTGCCCCCAGAGGCGGCCAGCCGGGTGGAAAGCTGACCCACCATGCCCTCGATCATCGCCTGACGGTCGGTATCGGACATATCGGCGGCGGCGGCCATATCGGCACCGGTGGGGCCGGGCAGGGCACCGCCCTCGGGCGGCAGGGTATATTGCACCCCGGCAAGGGCGGCCATTTCTTCGATCTGCCCGCGCAGCGGCGGCACCCACGGGTCGGTGGGGGCAGAGCTTTCAAGCAGGCCTTGCCACAGGCGGAAAGCAAGATCGGGGCGACCGGTCTGGGCCATCATCAGGCCGGAATAATAGCGGGCGGTGCCATGCTTGGGGTCGCGGCGCAGCGCCTCGGTCAGGGCAATCTCGGCCTCGGGGGACACATAGCCCGAGGCGGAAAGGATCAAAAGCTCGGCCAAGGCGGCATAGTCTTCGGCGGTGCTGTTTTCGCCTTTGAGCGCGACGATCCGGGCTTGCACGGCATGCGCGTCGGCAAAGCGGCCAATGCGCGCCTCGTTACGGGCCAACAGTTCAAGGCCCTGCAGATCATCGGGGCGCGCGGCGACGGCTGTGCGCAATTTATCCATCAGTTCAAGGAACTTGGCGTCGGCTTCGGGGGGAAGCGGGGCGGCTTGGGCGTTCGCCTCGGCCGCGGCCTGCGAGGGGCGGGTCAGGCGCAGTTCTTCGGCAAAAGCGATGCGCGATTTCATCGGCATATCGGGATAGCCCGGCGCGCCAAGCATCCAATAGCCGCCGAAAGCCGCCGCCAGAACCAGCAGCAAGGCGGCGGTGACGGTTGCGGGCCCAAGGGCCGGACCGTTGGCGTCGCGGGTGGCGGTGTGCAGGTTGCGATCGGCCTCGATCACCCGGCGCGACACTTCGGTGCGCAGGCGGTCGGCCTCGGGGGCACCGATGACGCCACGCGCAAGATCGCGGTCAATTTCGGATAGCTGATCACGGTAGACTTGCAGGTCATAGGCAGCAGCCGGGGTTTGCACCACATCCTTGCGCAAAAGTGCCTTTGCAAGGATCAGCGCGACAAACAGGCCGATCGCGGCCGCCGCTGCCCAGAAGATCCATTCTTGTCCGATTGCCATGCTATGCTCTCCGCGCGTTGGGGTTCATGTAACCATTGGCAGGCCTTCGCAAAAGGGCAAATTTACCGGGAACGGGTGGCAGCGGTGGCTTGTCGCAGCAGGATGTCGTATTTTTCCCGATTGTGCCGCTTGTAGGTACTGATAAAACGCAGGTCCGTTCCAGAAGACTGGGATGGGTCTGCCATGCGGAGAGTTGCCATGAAACGCTATTCGGTCTTTGCCATCGCGCGTGAGGCGCTGCGCTTTCATCAGGGGTGGGAAAAGGCCTGGGCCTCGCCCGCGCCAAAATCATCCTATGATGTGGTGATTATCGGCGCCGGGGGGCATGGCCTGGCCACCGCCTATTACCTTGGCAAGAATTTCGGCATCACCAATGTGGCGGTGATCGAAAAGGGCTGGCTGGGCGGCGGCAATACCGGGCGCAATACCACGATCATCCGTTCGAACTATCTGCAAGATCCGTCGGCGGCGATCTATGAGAAGGCCCGCAGTCTTTATGAGACGATGAGTCAGGATCTGAATTACAACGTGATGTTCAGCCCGCGTGGGTTGCTGATGCTGGCGCAGACCCATCACGAGGTGCGGGGGTATCTGCGCACCGTGCATGCCAACAATCTGCAAGGCGTTGAAACGTCGTGGATTTCGCCGGATAGGGTGAAAGAATTGGTGCCGATCATCAACATCGACGGGCCGCGCTATCCGGTGCTGGGGGCGCTGTATCAGGCGCGGGGCGGCACGGCGCGGCATGATGCGGTGGCCTGGGGCTATGCGCGGGCGTGCTCGGCGATGGGGATGGATATCATCCAGCAGTGCGAGGTTACCGGGGTGCGGTCGGAGGGCGGTCAAGTGACCGGGGTGGAGACGACCAAGGGATTTATCGGCGCGAAAAAGCTGGGCATCGTGGTGGCGGGGCATTCGGGGCAGGTGGCCGAGATGGCCGGGTTCCGGCTGCCGATCGAGGCGGTGGCGTTGCAGGCGCTGGTGTCGGAACCGATCAAGCCGTGCATGGATGTGGTGGTGATGGCCAATACCGTGCATGGCTATATGAGCCAGTCCGACAAGGGCGAGATGGTGATTGGTGGCGGCACCGACGGGTTCAACAACTTTACCCAGCGCGGCAGTTTTCACCATATCGAGGAAACCTTGCGGGCCTTGGTCGAGACATTTCCGATGATTTCCCGGCTGAAAATGCTGCGGCAATGGGGCGGGATTGTGGATATGACCGGGGATCGCTCGCCTTTGATTTCGAAAACGCCGTTGGGGAATTGTTTCATCAACTGCGGTTGGGGCACGGGCGGGTTCAAGGCCATTCCGGGGTCGGGCTGGGCGATGGCGGAACTGATGGCCAAGGGCGAGCCGGGACCGCTGGCTGCGGCGTTCGGGATCGAGCGGTTCCGCGAGGGGCGGTTCATTGATGAGTCGGTGGCGGCGGGGGTGGCGCATTGATGGCACAGCATCGCGGTCCAAAATCCTTTGAAGGATTCTGCAAAAGTATTCGAAAATTTTTGGTGCTTTGCCTTGGTGCAGCATCTTTGGAGGTGGGCCATGCTCATTCTTGAATGCCCCTATTGCGGTGTCAAAGCCGAGGAAACCGAACTGACCCCCGGCTATGAGGCGCATTTGAAGCGGTTTGGTGCCGGCGCTTCGGATGATGATTTTGAGTCGTATATGTTCGCGCGCAAGAACCCCAAGGGGGTGCATTTTGAACGCTGGCGGCATGTTTATGGCTGTGGCAAGTGGTTCTTGGCTGCCCGCGATACGGCGACGCTGGAGGTGTTTGGCACCTATCCGGCACAGTCTTCGGGGCCGCCGGATGATTTGGTGGCGAAAATAAAGGCCAAACGGCCCGCATGGGAGGGCTTTAAATGAGCACGCGTTTGGCAAAGGGCGGACGGTTGCTGGACCGGGCTGTCACTTATGAATTCAGCTTTAATGGCAAGCGGATGCGCGGGCTGAAGGGCGATACTTTGGCGGCAAGCCTGCTTGCCAATGACCAGATGCTGGTGGGGCGGTCGTTCAAGTATCACCGGCCGCGCGGCATTGTGGCGTCGGGGGCCGAAGAGCCGAACGGTTTGGTCAACATGGGCGCCGGCGGGCGGTTCGAGCCGAACCAGCGGGTGACCACGACCGAGGTGTTTGACGGGCTGGAATGCAGCAGCCAAAACCACTGGCCGAGCCTTGAGTTCGATATCGGCGTGGTGAACAACTATGTGGCGCGGATGCTGCCGGGCGGGTTTTACTACAAGACCTTCATGTATCCGCGCGCCGCGTGGAAGCATGTGTTCGAGCCGATTGTGCGGCAGTCGGCGGGGCTTGGCCGGGCACCCAAAGACCGCGACGCAGATCGCTATGAGCATGCTTATGCGTTTTGCGATGTGCTGGTGGTGGGCGGCGGGATTGCGGGCTTGCAGGCGGCACTGGTGGCGGGGGCTGCGGGCGCGCGCGTCATGCTGTTGGAACAGACCGCCCATTGGGGCGGGCGTGCGCCGGTGGATGGCGTGGTGATCGACGGTCTGGCTGCCGATGTTTGGGTGAACAACGCCGTAGAAGCCCTTGTAAAGATGGATAATGTTATCATGCGCCTGCGCTGTATGGCGGCAGGGGTTTATGACCACGGCTATGTGCTGGCCGATGAAAAGGTGGCGGATCATACGCCGGGCGATGGGCGGCCAAAGCATCGGTTGTGGCGGATCAGGGCGGGCAAGATTGTGACGGCAGCGGGGGCGATCGAGCGGCCTTTGTCGTTTGCCGGCAACGATATTCCCGGCGTGATGCTGGCGGCGGCGGTGCGCGATTATGTGGTGAATTTTGCGGTCTCGCCGGGGGATCGCACGGTTGTGGTCACCAATAACGACGACGCCTATCGCACCGCGATAGCCTTGGTCGAGGCGGGGCTGGTGGTGCCGGTGATCGTTGACGCCCGCGCCGAGGTGACAGGAGAATTGCCTGCAAAAGCAAGGGCTTTGGGCATTCGGGTGGCAACGGGCCGCGCAATTGCATCGGTCAAGGGCGGCAAGCGCGTGACCGGGGTTGCGATCTGCGCGCAGGCTGGCGAGGGCGCTGTGCTGGAAGAGATTGCCTGCGATGCGGTGGCGATGTCGGGCGGCTGGTCGCCGGTTGTGCATCTGTGGTCGCATTGCGGTGGCAAGCTGATCTGGGATACCGCGGCTGCGTTTTTCCGGCCCGATGCGGATCGCCCGCCGGTGAACCATGATGGTTCGGGCATGGTGATTGCGGCGGGGGCCTCGAACGGCGCTTTGCTGGCGGATGCGGTGTTGGCCGATGCCACGGCGGCGGGGGTTGCCGCGGCGAAGGCGTTGGGGTTCAAGGTCAAGGCGGTTGCACCGATTGCCGAGGCGGTAACCGAGGCGGCGATGGCGCCGGTTTGGATCATGCCGCAGGGGGCAGGTAACAAGCTGCGCGCCAAGATGTGGTTGGATTACCAGAATGACGTCAAGGTTTCTGACGTGCAGCTGGCGGCCCGAGAGGGCTATTCATCGGTCGAGCATACCAAGCGCTATACCACGCTTGGCATGGCGACGGATCAGGGGAAGTTAAGCAATATCAATGGTCTGGCCGTGTTGGCGGGGGCGTTGAACGCCGATATTCCTGCGGTGGGGACCACGACATTCCGCCCGCCCTATACGCCGGTGACCATCGGCGCTTTGGCGGGGGAATCACGGGGCGACATCTTTCAGCCGCTGCGGCGCACGCCGATGCATGAATGGCACGAGGCGAATGGCGCGTATTTCGAGCCGGTCGGGTTGTGGCGCCGCCCTTATTGTTTCCCACGCAGCGGCGAAAGCCACGAGCAGGCGGTGCACCGCGAGGTGAACAACACCCGCCAAGCCCTTGGTTTGCTTGACGCATCGACGCTTGGCAAGTTGATCGTCAAGGGGCCGGATGCGGGCAAGTTTCTGGATATGCTGTACACCGGCGTGATGTCGTCGCTGCCGGTGGGCAAGTGCCGCTATGGCCTGATGTGCAACGAAAACGGCTTTCTGAGCGATGACGGCGTGGTGGCGCGGATCGACGAAGAGACCTGGTTGTGCCACACCACCAGCGGCGGCGCGGATCGCATCCATGCATGGATGGAAGATTGGTTGCAGTGCGAATGGTGGGATTGGCAGGTGTATACCGCCAATGTGACCGAAGCCTATGCCCAAGTGGCCGTTGTGGGGCCGAACGCGCGGAAATTGCTGGAGAAAATGGGCGGGATGGATGTTTCCAAGGAAGCATTGCCGTTCATGGGGTGGCTGGACGGGGTGCTTGGCGGCTTTCGTTGCCGGGTGTACCGCATCAGTTTCTCGGGCGAGTTGTCGTATGAAATCGCGGTTCCGGCCAGTGAAGGCCGGGCGTTCTGGGATGCGCTGCACGCGGCGGGGGCCGAGTTTGGCGCCATGGCTTATGGCACCGAGGCGCTGCATATCATGCGGGCGGAAAAGGGTTTCATCATGATCGGCGATGAGACCGACGGCACGGT
>JBAVTI010000208.1:0-2140 GCA_049696055.1 Paracoccaceae bacterium
AAACCCTGCGAAGGCTGGTCGCTGGATGGCACACCCTGGACCTTCGGGCAGGAACTGTTCAACGAACAATTCGACAAAATCGCTGACAGCGTGGAATTCGCCTACAAACGCTTTCCCGCCTTGGAACGTGCAGGCGTCAAACGGGTGATCCACGGCCCCTTCACCTTTGCCCCCGACGGCAACCCCCTGATCGGCCCCGTCCCCGGCCTGCGCAACTACTGGTCGGCCTGCGCCGTCATGGCAGGCTTTTCCCAAGGTGGCGGCATGGGCCTTGCCCTTGCCCAATGGATGATCAACGGCGAGGTCGAACGCGATCCGCGCGGCTTTGACGTCGCCCGTTTCGGCAACTGGACCACACCGGGCTACACCGTCCCGAAGGTGATCGAAAACTACCAAACCCGTTTCTCGGTGTCCTTCCCGAATGAGGAAAAGCCCGCTGCCCGCCCCTTCCGCACCACCCCGATGTACGACATCAACACCAGCCTCTCCGCGGTCTGGGGTCAGCAATACGGGCTTGAAGTCCCGAATTACTACGCCCTCCCCGGCGAGCCGATCTACGAGACCCCGACCTTCCGCCGCTCTAACGCATGGGAGGCGACAGCCGAAGAAGTCATGGCCGTGCGCAACGGCGTCGGCATCAACGAGGTGCAGAATTTCGGCAAATACCTTGTCAAAGCCGTGAGCGCCCGCGCGTGGCTAGACCGCATCATGGCGGGCCTGATCCCCAAACCGGGCCGCTTGTCGCTAACCCCAATGCTTGCAGCGTCCGGCAAGATCATCGGTGACTTCACGGTATCCTGCCTGTCGGAAACCGAATTCCAACTGACTGCCAGTTACGGTGCCCAAGGCTGGCATGGCCGCTGGTTCGAGCAACACGCCGAACCCGGCGTCACGGTTGAAAACATCTCTGACGCGCGGTCGGGCTTCCAGATCGCTGGCCCCAAAGCCCGCGAGTTGTTGGCCCGCGTTACCCGCTCGGATGTCTCGGCAGAGGCGTTCAAATTCATGGACGTCAAACGCATGACCGTCGGCATGGCCAATTGCATCGTGCAGCGCGTCAGCTATACCGCCGATCTGGGGTATGAAATTTACTGCGACCACATGTCGGTCCGCCACCTCTGGACCACCCTCACCGAGGCTGGCCAAGATCTCGGCATCCGCCCCTTCGGCATGCGCGCGATGATGAGCTTGCGTCTCGATAAATTCTTCGGCTCATGGGGGCGCGAGTTCAGCCCGGACTACACGCCCGTTGAGACCGGCCTTGACCGTTTCATCCGCTGGAACAAACCCGTCGAATGGATCGGCAAAGCCCCCGCGATGGCCGAAAAAGCCAGCGGCGCCAAACGCAAACTCTGCGCCTTTGTCGTCGATGCCAACGGTGCCGACGTGGTGGCGTGGGAACCGATCTGGCTTGGTGAAGACGTGGTAGGCTTCTGCACCTCCGGTGGCTATTCGCACTTCACCGGCAAATCCGTGGCGATGGGCTTCGTCCCCACCGCAAGTGCTGTCGACGGCCTGAAAGTGGAAATCGAGATCCTCGGCGAGCGCCGCCCAGCCGTCCTTGTCACCGAACCGCTGTTTGACGCCGACGGATCGCGCATGCGTGGGTGAGCAGGGATAGAGAAACGCTCCTGTGGAGCGTTTCCCCTGCGAACGCCGCGCCCGTGGAGCGGCCGGGCAATGCGCAAAAACAGATGCAGAACGCCTCATCCGAGGCGTTTTTTTCTTGAATCAACCCAACCAATGTATGGCGCAAAGCCATACGTAAAACATACGTCCACCATACCCCGCAAAACTCTGCGGTTGACCGCCCTGCGGCCCCTTGCCACTCTGCAATGATGACCCAAATCCCCGCCATCCTCATTCTCGCCGCCGGATCGTCTAGCCGTATGCGCGGGGCCGATAAACTGCTTGAACGGATCGACGGCGTTCCCCAAATCGCCCGCATCACCCAAGCCGCCTTGGCCACGGGTTGCCCGGTTCTGGTCGCCCTGCCCCCCGATCGACCGTTGCGCGAAAAGGCAATTGCCGCCCTGAATGTCACCCGGATCACCATCGAAAACGCCGCCGAAGGTATGGCCGCCTCGATCCGCGAAGGGGTCGCCCATGCCGGAAATTCCCCCGGCCTGATGATCCTTCC
>JBAVTI010000209.1:0-2057 GCA_049696055.1 Paracoccaceae bacterium
CAGGAATAACCGCGATTGGTGGCCAAACCAACAAGCCTCGGCCTTGTGCAGCTCTAGAAGAAAATGTGCCGTACGCACAATTGTGTTGCGTCGCCCCCCGTCGACAAGATGTTCCACGACCACTGCCTCGTCTATGCAAGCCGCCCACAGAATTGCTGTCGAAAGGCGGGGGCGCGGTTGAAGGCATCCAGAAGATCGGTGGCCAGAACCTCTGAAACCTCGACCTTGGTGACAGCTTCGATACTGTGATTGACCGTCCGCAGCAGGATCGATCGAAGGCCAAGAAGATCTCCGGGCAGATGGAAATCGATAATCTGGCGCGACCCGTCTGCCAGCAGTTTGTACGAAAACACCCATCCCGATGTGAGAAAGAACGCCGAATGGCCAAGTTGAACCTGATGAATGACGTCCCTTCCCGCGGCAATCTGTCTGCGCTGGCCCTGCAGGCCATTCAGGACTGACAGTTCTTGGTCACACAAGGTCAGGAACCGACTTAGCTTGCGTGCAGTTGGGCTATCTGCGATCGGCATCGCAATGAACCTCGTTGTTTGCCCCCGTTGCCGCGGTTACCTGAAAACGACGTCCAATTTGCGACTACTTCAGACAACACTAATTTCAATCAATACCCTAAGTCAAAAACCATGCGATGAATTGACGTGGCGGCGTAGGCTGTTGTCGATATCTTTGTCGCCTTACCACTTACGGAAAGGGTTCCCCGATGCCTCAACTGCCTGATGTGCCCGGAACAGCAGCCCTTACCATATGCGAGTCGCTGCTGTTGGCCCTTCGTGAACGCAAAATATTGCCCGAGAATGAGATATCGGGCATCTTGCATGACGCTGCAGAAGCGCACGCTAATCACCCGGCCGAGGACGACAAAGCGGGGTTCCATCAAGCCGTTGCTGCTTTGATAAACAGCATGATTGTCGGTGAGAATTCGGTGCGCACGCGCTAGCGCAATGGCCTCCGCTTTGGTTTGGATGCAACTCTTCAGCATGAACAGAGTTAGGCATGTTCCTGGCCCTGAAGGATCGGCTTCATTAAATCCGGCGCAGTCGTGTCATGAAAACTTCATTTGTCAGCCTTAAAATTTCCAGTATTCAGGAAGTATGGAAATTCAAGAAATCACTCAGTCGTTGACCACACTTGGGCACGCAGGGCGTCTCTCGGTGTTTCGGCTATTGATGCGCCATATGCCGCAAGGGGTGCGTCCGACCGAGATCGCCGAAGTGCTTGGTCTGAAACAGAACACTCTGTCGCATCACCTGTCCGACCTTGAAAGTGCCGGTCTGATTACGGTCCTGCGTCAGGGGCGATCTTTATACTACCACGCAAACGTCCACCGGATGGCGGGAATCGTCGACTACCTGATCAACGATTGTTGCCGGGGTCGCCCCGAAATGTGCCAACCCCCACTGCATAACATGGAGTCCATCGTGACACAGCGCCCTTGGAATGTTCTCTTCATCTGTTCGGGCAACTCGGCCCGTTCGATCTTTGCCGAAGCAATCCTTGCTGATATCGGCAAAGGCAAATTCAACGCTTATTCTGCAGGCACGCGGCCGGGGACGACGTTGAACCCGTTTGCACTAGAGGTGCTTGCGCGGTCGGGATTGGACGTGACGGGCATGCGATCAAAGCATGTTTCAGAGTTCGAAGCCGAGGGCGCGCCGAAGATGGACTTCGTCTTTACCGTCTGTGATCAGGCAGCATCTGAAGAATGTGCCCCTTGGCCCGGCCAACCGATGACCGCACATTGGGGCTTGCCTGATCCGGTGCGCGCCACCGGAACGGATGCTGAAAAGGCGTTGGCTTTTGCCGATGCCTATTCTGCCCTGCGCCGTCGCATTCTTGCCATTGCGGCCTTGCCCTTTGCCGAGCTGGAAAAGCTCGCGCTGCAACAGCATCTTGACGCCATCGGCAAGGACTGATCGCCATGACCCGCATCGCATTGAACGGCCTTGGCCGGATTGGCAAACTTGCTCTACGCGACCTGATCGATTCAGGGTCGGGGGGCGAAATCGTGCTGATCAATGATCCCGTTGGCAATGCCGAAC
>JBAVTI010000210.1:0-2647 GCA_049696055.1 Paracoccaceae bacterium
GACCAGAACTGCCATCAGGCCAAACACCAGCGGGAACGCCCCACCGCGCGCCACCAGTGCCCGCAACATCGCCGCCAGGGTGATGGCAGTTGCCAGCGCCAGCAGCAGCGTCACCGTATAGGGGGCGCTGGCATCGGGCGCGCGCAGGGCGATGGCTTGGGCGGCGAAATCGGTATAAAGCGGCCAATGGCCCGCCGCATCCCCAACCAGCCGCAGCACAAAGGCAGCACTTGGCAGCAGCGCCAGATCGGCCAGCCCCTTGGCACGCGCCGCCCCAAGCAGCCAAAACAGCGCCAAACCCGCCAAGGCGGCATAGCCAAGCAGGCTTTCCAGCGGCGTCGCGCGGTCCAGCATCAGCACCCCAACCGAGGATACCAAAGCCGCCCCTGCCGCCAGTCGCACCGGGAAATTCGGCCAAACCCCGTCGCGGCGCAGCAGCGCGCCAAGCACGGTTGGGCCGTCGTGATCGGGGGTCAGGCGCAGGATCGGCAGACAGGTGGCCAGCACCGCCAGCGCCACCAGCATCAGGGTCCAGCCGCCGGTTCCCGCCCCGGAGGCAAACACCAGAAACCCGCCACCAAAGGCCAAAACCAAGGCCAGCACCGACACCCATGCCCAGCGGCGCACGGCGTCCACCGCCAGCCCGACCACGGCAATCAGGGTGAAATGGCCATAAAGCCACGGGGCCGCATCGCCCGGACCGCCCACCACAAAGGGGGCGACAGATGCGCCCAAAAGCCCCACCGCCGCCAGCAAGGGGCCGTAGAACCAGCCCAGAACCACGGCCAGAACGGCGGTGGCAAGCAGGCCCGCAAAGGCGGTTTGATAGCCGATCAGATCATACATCTGTCGCGCGGCCAGAATGCCCGCAAAGATCGACACCAAGCCCGCGCCGGAAAACACCGACGGCAGATAGGCGGTGGCGGCACTGGTGGCGTCGCCCATCCCGCCATCGCGGCGGCGCAACCATTCGCCCGCAGCGATCAGCGCCATGCCGAACAGAATCGACAGGATCACCCGGACTGCCGGCGGCAACAGGCCCTTTTCCATGCCGTATTGCACGAAAAACACCCCCGCCAGCGCCAAAGACAGCGCCGAGACCGCATAGACCCAATTGGTGGTCAGCCATGTCATCAGCGCATTCGCCCGGTCGGCGTTGATCACCAGCGGGCGGTTTTGATCCTCGCTGGGTGCCGCGGGAACCCGGATAACCGTATCCGGTTTGGCAGGCTCGGCCCCGGCAGGCATTGCCCGCATCCATGGCGAGTCGGCATCCATGGCAGTTGCTATCGGCGCGGGTTGGGTCTCGGGCTTGGTTTCAGGGGGCGCGATTGCGGCGGTGGGGGCCACGTCGCCGGGTGCCAGCCGCAGGGTATTTATCTGCGCCTGCAGCTCGGAAAGTGCGCGTTCAAGCCGGGTCGCGCGGGTTTTCAGCCGCGACTGGCTGACGAAAAGCACGAGGATCGCCAGCGGTATCGCCACCGCCACAAGGGCCAGCAGCACCAAAATCTCGTCCATCATGCCATCCTTTTCGCGCAGCCTTGCGGGGTCGCTTTGCCCCTACATACCGCACCGGGCGCAAAACGACAGTCAGGTTTTCCGTTCCCCATCATCTGGTTGCGGGTCGCGGCTGCCAAACAGCCCGGCAAGCGCGCGGCTGATCAGGTTGGTGACCTTTGGTTTTGGCAACAGGCGAAACGGCATCGGGCGACAAAGCTCCATCGCGGCGACGCCGACGCGGGCGGTCAGCGCGCCGTTGACCACGCCTTCGCCAAAGCGGCGTGAGACCTTGGACAAGACGCCCCCGCCCGCGACCGAGCCGATCAGATCATCGGTCAGCGCCACAGCCCCGGTGGCGATCAGATAGGAAAATACCCGGCGCAGCAGGCCCAAGCTGCCGAACGATCCGGCGCGGCCGCCGTATATTTCGGCAATGCGGCGGATCATCCGCAGATTGGCGAAGAGGGCGGTGGCCACATCGGCCAGCGCCATTGGCACAAGGGCGGTGACGGTGGCAACCTGACGGGCAGCAGTTTCGATTTCGCGCCGCGCCGCCTGATCCAGCGGGGCCATCAGTTCGGTTTCAGCAAGCCCCAGCAGACCGTCGGCATCGAACACATCGGCTTGGGCATCCTCTAGCCGGGCAAGGCCCCATTTTTGGTCGGCGCGGGCGGCGTAAAGCCGGTGCAAGCCTTTGACCACGCTGCGGGCGGCGGTCAGATCGTTGCCCGCAGCCTCGGCCTGTTGGCGCAACTGATCCAGCCGCCCAAGGCGTAGAAAAGCGCCCCATTCGCGCAGGGCAAGGGCAAGGGCAAGGGTGATGGCCACGCCAAACAACACAAAGGCCACGCTGCCGATCAGGGAATTGCGCGCCAGCAGGTTGGTCACGAAATCATAGGCGGCAACGGAAAGAACAAAGGAAAACAACAGACCAAACGCCCAGCCCGCCAGTCTGGTCAGCGGCGAGGGGCGGATCATCGCCACCCGTGCTGCCGTCTGCATGGCGCGGCCTTCGGCACCAAGCTCGGGCACCGGCGGGGCGGATCCGGGGTCGGCCTCGCCCTCAAGATCCATCAGCAGGGGTTTGCGGCGCGGGGTGGGGGTATCGGTCACAGCCGGTCTCCGATCAGAAACTCCGCGGCACGGT
>JBAVTI010000211.1:0-3162 GCA_049696055.1 Paracoccaceae bacterium
GCAACAAAATCAGGCGCGATTTCCCACGCGATCAGGGCGTGATCCAATGCCTCGCCATGCAGGTCGGCAAACTTTTGCATGGCCTCGGGGTAGATATCCTGGATCTGCCGTTCTCCCCGCATCGACCATCCCATCGCCCAAAGATGCCAAGCCCGGGCGGTATGGGCATAGGGCGAATTGGGGTCTGTGTTCAGCCAAAGTCTGGTAAAGGCGTCGATGCGCGGATCGGTGGTGGCAAACGCCGTCATCAACTCACGTTGAAGGTCATAGTCTTGATTCTCGGGCGTCGCTTTGGCGCGGGCCGCCGCAAAGGCCGCCTCGACCTGGGCGGTTTCATGGCCATAGGCCAGTATGCGCAAATCATCCGGCGTGGGCGTGGCGAAAGCCGCCGAGTGCAGGGCAATCTGGGCCGCAAGGGCAAACAGGAAACGGCGCATGACACCCCACGGAAACGCTACAATCCGGGAAATAACAACCGATGATTGTGGCGTTCTGAGGGCGGTTAAAGCGTCTTGTGCGCGCCATCGCAAAACGGCGCGTTGGCGGTGTGTTTGCAGCCGCACAGAAACGCGGTCTTGGCCTCATCCACGCTGAATTTGGTAGGGACGAAGTCGCTGCCCTTATGGCTGCCATCACAAAACGGCTGGTTTGCAGATTGGCCGCAAGCGCACCAGAAGTAGGATTTTCCAGCCTCTAGTGCCACTTTGTAAGGCGAGGCTTGGGCGATTTTAGGGGCGGTCATACGGTGGCTCCTGTTGGATGGCTTAAAAAAACTTTGAGGCGAGGCCTGCCACGCGTCAAGCAAAGGTTCCGTGCGAAGATGTATAGGCAGCTGTGCAAATGGCCTGCCCGTGTCGGTTTTGGGGGGGGAAGGCGCCACCGCCAACATCAGTCTGCATAGGCCCAGTGGTGGTTTTCCCAAACCAGCAGGCGGTCGGTCAGCAGGCCGGCGCCGACCTCTTTGACCTTTTGGATTGCAAGGTTCATTTGCGCGATAATCTCTGGGCTTTTGCCGTCGCCAAACACCAGAATATCGCGGGCTGGCAGGGCAATCACCATCTTGTCGACGTCTTGGTCCAGATCTTCCCAGATTGCCGGAACCAGCAGCAGGCTCGACTCGTAAAATCCGTCCAGCTTGACCACCGAAATAGTGCCTTCAAAGATCTGCGCACCAGCCGCATATCTGGCAATATTGACAGTGGCCGCATCTTTGATGACGTCGAGGCCAATGCCGGTATTCTTTAGCATATCTGTGGTCAGGTACTGCACGTTTTGCGGTGTATCCAACACGTAGAATACCGAAAGCCCCGGCAAAAACTCGGCGTTGAGGGGGGTGTCTTCGGCGGTCAGGCCGGGAACGGACACGTCGTAATCGCTGGGGCGGATCACAGGAAAAATGTGGAGCAGACTGGCTTGATCAAGTTGGGTGGGGGCATCGTGGAGCGTTAGAAGCGTGGCCATGAAATGCGCCACCTCGGCTTTGCGGTCGGCGTCGGTGGTCAGGGTTTGCAGTTGCAGATGCAGGTTATCGGGGTTCAACTTGATGGTTTGGCCGTTGCTAAGGGTTGTCGTCAGCGATTGATCCAACATGTCGATCTCGGCACTGGTGACGTTTGGCAATTGCTGCGCCGCAGCCTGCATCAGTTTCAGCGTTTCGGTAAAAATCTGCGGCCGCGTTTCGGCAGTCGCGGCAAATGCCAGCCCCAAGCACAGCAGGATTGCCGGCAGGATTTTCAAACCACGCGCCCCCACAGATCGTATTCGCCGGCCTCTTCCACCGTCACCGCAACGATATCGCCGGGCAGCAGTTCCTCGAAACCTTGGTCGATGAACAGGTTGCCGTCGATTTCCGGCGCGTCGGCCATGGTGCGACAGGTGGCCCCTTCGGCGTCAACCTCATCGACGATAACCTGCAATGTGCGCCCCACTTTGGCGGCCAGTTTTGCCTCGGAAATCGCTTGGGCCTTTTCCATGAAACGGTCCCAGCGTTCCTGCTTTACCTCGGCGGGAACGTGGTCTGGCAGGGCGTTCGAGCGCGCACCGGCGACGTTTTCGTATTGGAAGCACCCGACGCGATCCAGCTGCGCCTCGTCCATCCAATCAAGCAGCACTTGGAATTCGGCCTCGGTTTCGCCGGGATAGCCGACGATGAAGGTCGAGCGCAGGGTGATATCGGGGCAAACGCTCCGCCAGGCGGCGATTTCATCCAAGGTGCGGGCGGCGGCGGCAGGGCGGGCCATGCGTTTCAGAACGCCGGGGTCGGCGTGTTGAAACGGGATGTCGAGGTAGGGCAGGATCAACCCCTCGGCCATCAGCGGGATCAGATCACGCACATGCGGGTAGGGGTAGACGTAGTGCAGGCGGACCCACGCGCCAAGGCTGCCCAGATCGCGGGCAAGATCGGTGATATGGGCGCGGTGGTTTTTCTCGGTCGCGTGGCGCAGATCGAGACCGTAGGCCGAGGTATCCTGACTGATCACCAGCAGTTCGCGGACCCCGGCCTGAACCAGCTTTTCCGCCTCACGGATCACCGCATGGGCGGGGCGCGATTGCAGCAAGCCGCGCATGTCGGGGATGATGCAAAACTTACACTTATGGTTACAGCCCTCGGAGATCTTGAGGTAGCTGTAATGGCGTGGGGTGAGGGACACGCCGCTGGCGGGCAGCAGGTCGATAAAGGGATCGGGGCTGGGGGGCACGGCTTGGTGGACGGCGTCCAGCACGGCCTCGTATTGATGCGGGCCGGTGACGGCGAGAACGCGGGGATGCGCGCCGGTGATATACTCGGGGTTGGCGCCGAGGCAGCCGGT
Source organism: Paracoccaceae bacterium (assembly GCA_049696055.1). Lineage (GTDB taxonomy): Bacteria > Pseudomonadota > Alphaproteobacteria > Rhodobacterales > Rhodobacteraceae > JBAVTI01. The sequence goes on from JBAVTI010000211.1 coordinate 2,811, forward strand.
GACGATGACGCGGCCGTTCTCGGACAGGGCCTCGCCGATGGCCTCCAACGACTCGGCCTTGGCACTATCAAGAAAACCGCAGGTGTTGACGATGACGGCGTCGGCACCGGAATAATCGGCGCTGATCGCGTAGCCTTCGGCCCGCAGGCGGGTCAGGATACGTTCGCTATCCACGAGGGCCTTGGGGCAGCCGAGGCTGACCATGCCGATCGTCGGCTGGCGCGACCCATCAGAACGGGGACGTTTCGGTTCCGTAAAGCGGGGCTTCGGGGCGAGGTCGGGGCGCAGGTTGGGCGGGTTCTGAGACATGAGGGGGATATATAGTATCAAAGGGGGTGTGTTAAGGGGGGGC
>JBAVTI010000212.1:0-6495 GCA_049696055.1 Paracoccaceae bacterium
CTGAAAAAGCCGCGCTCGATGGTGGCGGTGCGCGACGTTTCGCTAACCATTCCGCGCGGTGCGGTGGTGGGGGTTGTCGGCGAATCCGGTTGCGGCAAATCCACCCTCGCGCGGCTTGTGCTGCGGCTGTTGGAACCCACATCGGGCAGCATTTCGTTTGATGGCACCGACCTTACCACCCTGCCTTTCCCTGCCATGCGCGCCATGCGGCAGCGGATGCAGATGGTGTTTCAAGACCCCTATTCCTCGCTTGATCCCCGCTTTACCGTGACCGAGGTTCTAAACGAACCCTTTGTGGTGCAGGGTAAACCAATCCCGCCGGGCCGGGTTGCGCAATTGCTGGCGCAGGTGGGTCTGTCGCCCGCCATGGCCACCAGCTATCCGCATCAGTTGTCGGGCGGTCAGCGTCAGCGTGTCGGCATCGCCCGCGCCTTGGCGGTGCATCCTGAATTCATCGTGCTGGACGAGCCGACCGCCTCGCTTGATGTGTCTATTCAGGCGCAGATCATCAGCCTGCTGGAACAGTTACAGGCAGATCTGGGCCTGACCTATCTGTTCATCAGCCACGACCTTGGGCTGGTGCGCTACTTTTGCGATAGCATTGTGGTGATGTATCTGGGGGCAGTGGTGGAACAATTGCCGCACCCCAAAGCCGCGCCGCGTCACCCCTATACCGCCACCCTGATGGCCAGCAACTTTGCCCCCGATCCCCTGCTGCGGCGCGAACTTTCCAGCCTGACAGGCGAAATTCCCTCGGCCTTCAACCTGCCTGCCGGCTGCGCCTTTGCCGCCCGCTGTGCCTTTGCCAGTGACCGTTGTCGCACCGAAAACCCCGTGCTTGAAACCGATAGCGGCGGCCATGCCGTTGCCTGCTTCCATCCGCTCTGACAGGATCACCCAATGCCCCACCACGTTCTAACTGCCGAATTTCTGCATGAAAGCAACACCTTCATGAAAGGCAGCACCGACCTGCACGCCTTTCAGTCTTATGTCTTGATGGAAGGCGACGCCGCCGTTGCCGCCCGCAGCGCCGCCAATACCGAAATCGCCGGGTTCAAATTGGCAGCAGATGAGGCGGGCTGGAAAATGACCCATAGCCTCTCGGCCCATGCCGAACCGGGGCCAAAGGTGGCCCGCGCTGCCTATGATCTGCTGGCGGGTAAAATCTGTGCAGCCGCAACCGCGCATAAAGCCACGCTTGACGGCATTTTGTTGTCGTTGCATGGCGCGATGGTTCCCGACTTTTGCCAGGATGGCGAGGGCGAGTTGCTGCGCCGCCTGCGCGCCATCGTCGGCCCCGATCTGCCCATCGCCATCACCCTTGATCTGCACGCCAACGCCACGCCAGACATGGCGGCGCTGGCGGATATTGTGGTGTCGTTCAAAACCTATCCGCATATCGACATGCGCGAACGTGGATTGCAGGCCGGGCGTTTGCTGGAACAGGCAATGGCGGGGAAGATCAAACCCAAAACCCTGCGCGCCCATCGCCCGATGCTGGATGAAACCAATGGCGGGCGCTCGGATATCGGGCCGATGGTGGCGCTTTATCAGCGCGCCCGTGATCATGAGGCCGAGCCGGGCATCTTGGCGGTTTCCATCAACGCGGGCTTTGGCGACGCCGATATTCTGCACGTCGGCCCCACGGTGTTCGTGACCTACGATACCGCCCATCCCGGTGCCGATACCCGCGCCCGCACCATTGCCGAAAGCATCGCCGATGTGATCTGGTCGGTGCGGCACGCGTGCGAGAATACCTATCTCGAGGTGGCCGAGGCTGTTGCCATCGCCAAGGCCTATGTCGCCACCAAGGGCCCGCTGATCATCGCCGATTACGCCGACAATCCCGGCTCGGGGGCCTACGGCGATGCGACAAACCTGCTTGCCGCCATGCTGGACGCAGGCCTGACCAATGCCACCTTCGCTCCGGTGATCGACCCCGAGGCCGCCGCAATCCTTTGTGCGGGCAAAGTTGGTCAGACCATCAGCCTTAGCCTTGGCGGCAAATGCGACCCCAGCTTTGGCGGCGGCCCCCTGCAGCTTACCGGCGAAATACGCGGCATTTTCGATGGCACGCTGGTGGGCGATGGCCCGATGATCGGCGGTCTGCCATTCTCATTTGGCCCGACGGCGGTGCTGCGGGTCGGCGGGATAGATATCCTTGTGGTAACCGAGCGCGGCCAGATGCTTGACCTTCAGCAATTCAAGGCTTTCGGCATCGTGCCCGAACAGAAAACCGTCGTCGCCTTGAAATCCATGCAGCATTTCCGCGCCGCGTTTGAACCGATCTCGGGGCAGGTCATCGTGTGCGATTCCGGCGCGCTGTCTACCCCGCAGGCCAGCCGCCGCCCCTACCGCAATGTGCCCCGGCCAATCTTCCCACTTGACCGCGACATGACGCTGTAACGGAACAGATCCCAACATGAGCTATATCGAAACCTACTACAAACGCAGCATGGCCGACACCCGGGCGCGACCGGTGCTGGCAGGCCCGATCGACTGCGATAGCGTCATCATCGGCGGTGGGCTGGCCGGGTTGACCACGGCGCTAGAGCTTGCCCGCGCCGGTCAATCCGTGGTGGTTTTGGAATCCCAATCCGTCGGCTTTGGTGCCTCGGGGCGCAATGGCGGTATCGTCAGCCCCTCGTTCGCCTGCCATGGCGAAGACATCGAACGCCGGGTTGGCCGCGAGGCCGCCCGCGCGTTGCACCGGCTTACCATCGAGGGTGTCGATAGGGTGCGCGCCACCATCACCAGCCTGAACATCGGCGGCGTTGATCCGTGCCCCGGCATCCTTGGCCTGCGACGGTTCGACCACAAGGCCGATATGATCGCCCATGCAGAGGCCTTTGCCCGCGACTATGATTACCATCTGGAATACCTCAGCCGCGACGCCTTGCGCGGTATGCTGGCGACAGATCGTTACTTCCACGGCCTGCGGGATGCCCGCGCCTTTCACATGCACCCGCTGAATTACCTGCGCGGCATTGCGACCGAGATTGAACGCCTTGGCGGCCATATCTTTGAAGGTTCTGCCGCCATCAGCCACCAGCTTGACAGCCCGACCAAAGTCATCCGCACCCATGGCGCGGGCGTGGTGCAGGCGCGCCGGGTGGTTTTTGCCACCGGCGGTTATACCAGCGGGCTGCTGCCCCGGCTGCAACGCGCCGTGTTGCCGATTGCCACCTATATGATGCTGTCCGAAGCCGCCCCCGACCTGATCGCCTCGGCTATTCAAACCCGCGAGGCGGTGCTGGATGATCGGCGCGCGTCGGATTATTACCGCCTTGTCGATGGTGGCAAACGCCTGCTGTGGGGCGGGCGCATCACCACCCGCGCGGCGTCGGATACCGCTTTGGCGCAGCAACTGCGCCATGAAATGCTGGGTGCCTATCCGCAACTGGCCGACCTGAAGACCGATCTCGCATGGTCCGGCCTGATGGCCTATGCGCGCCACCAGATGCCGCAGCTTGGGCAGTTGCACCCCGACGTGTGGCACATCACGGCGTTTGGCGGGCATGGCCTGAACACCACCGCGATCTGCGGCAAGGTGCTGGCCGAGGCGATCTTGGGCGAAACCAACCGCATTGCGATGTTTGCGCCGTTCGGGTTGGCTTGGGCGGGCGGGCCCTTTGGCCTTGCCGCAGCCCAGCTAACCTATTGGCAGCTACAGGCCAAAGACTGGTGGCGCGAACGCAACGGCTGATCGCGCGCCTGTATGTGCGCTCTAAGCCGCCAGTCCCTTGGCACCCATGTCCAGAAACTTTTGCCGCCGATCCTTGATCAGCGCATCGGGCTTTTTACCCACGAGTTCCTTCAGCATGGTCTCTAACGCCTTGCCGACCGCCTCGATGGTCTCACGCCGCCCGCGCTGTGCCCCGCCCATCGGCTCCTTGATGATCCGGTCACAAACGCCCAGCTTTTGCAAATCCTGCGCCGTCAACCGCAAGGCTTCTGCGGCCTCGCGCATCTTCTCGGCATCCTTCCACAGAATGCTGGCACAGCCCTCGGGGCTGATCACCGAATAGACCGAATGCTCCAGCATCGCGATCCGGTTGGCGGTGGCAAACGCCACAGCCCCGCCCGATCCGCCCTCGCCAATGATCACCGAGATCAACGGCACCCCGATCTGCAAACATTTTTCGGTGCTGCGCGCAATCGCCTCGGCCTGACCGCGTTCCTCGGCCCCCTTGCCGGGGTAGGCGCCGGGGGTGTCTACCAGCGTAATCACCGGCAGCCCGAATTTATGCGCCAGCTCCATCAACCGGATGGCCTTGCGATAGCCCTCAGGCCGCGCCATGCCAAAATTCCGCTCGATCCGGGATTTGGTATCGTTGCCCTTCTCGTGGCCGATCACCATCACCGGAGTGTCGTTAAACCGGGCCAGTCCGCCCATCACCGCATGATCATCGGCAAAATTCCGGTCCCCGGCCAGCGGCGTATATTCCGAAAACAACCCGTCGATGTAATCCTTGCAATGCGGCCGGTCCGGGTGGCGGGCCACCTGACATTTCCGCCAAGGCGTCAGATCCTTGTAAAGATCCTTCAGCAGCGTATCGGCCTTCTTGTCCAACGCCAGCGCCTCTTTCTCGACGTCCATCTCCTTGTTGCCCCGCGCCATCGCGCGCAGCTCCTCGGCCTTGCCTTCGATTTCGGCAAGTGGTTTTTCAAACTCAAGATAGTTCATGGCGGGCACTCCGGATACGCTTAGGGGGTTATATGCCCGTGAGGGGGGCATTTTGCAACTCGGCAAGATTTGTAAGCCCGCGCCATGGCACACCATCCGTAGAAGACAACCGAGGCGAATATGGCAAACGATACCGAAAAACGCATGCTGCGGGTGCTGGATTACATCCACGATAACCCCGCAGGCGATTTGTCGCTTGATGCACTTGCCGATGTTGCGGCGATGAGCCGCTTTCACTGGCACCGCGTGTTTCGCGGCATCACGGGTGAAACGGCGGCTCAGGCGGTGCGCCGGATGCGGATGCACCGCGCGTCCGTGGCTTTGGTGCATACCGACACGCCGCTTGCGCAAATCGCGCGCAATGTTGGCTACCCCAACCTTGCCAGCTTTACCCGTGCTTTCACGGAAAGCTACGCCATGTCCCCCTCGGCCTTCCGCAACCGGGGCGAACTTCGCCCCTTCCTTGTCCCCAAACCAGAGGTGCCCCTGATGTATCCTGTCGAAATCCGCAATGAGCCCGCCCGCCGCCTTGCCGCCATGCCCCATATTGGCCCCTACCATGAAATCGGTCGCGCTTTTGAGAAACTCGGTGCCACCATCGGCGCACGTGGCCTGTTTTCGCAGGCCGGACAGATGGTTGGCGTCTTTTATGACGATCCTTCCGCCACGCCCGCTGCCGAATTGCGCAGCCACGCCGGAATGGTCTTCGCCGAAGGCGTCCCGCTTAATCCTCCGGTCGAGGTTGTCATCCTTCCGCCGGGCCGCCACGCCGTGCTGACCTACAAAGGCCCCTACGCGGGCCTTCCCGCCGCCTATGACCACCTCTATTGCAACTGGCTGCCCACTTCCGGTGCGGAACCGGCAAACTCCCCGGTGTTCGAGGTCTACCTCAACTCGCCGATGGACACCGCCCCCGAAGACCTGATCACCGAACTTTGCCTGACGCTTGCTTAACGCCAAATCGCCATTGCACAGCCCGGCCTCCTGCCATCTTCTTGTCAAATACTCTTGGGGGGGTAGGCCTGTGCGCGGCAAGGGGGGGCTGAATGCTCCCCCTAAAAATCTTTCTTCAAAATCTTTTCTCACCGGCAGATAATTCGACCGGATCGCACCCGACGCGCAAGGCCTATTGTGCCTGAATCGATTCCAGATACATCGCCAGTGACAACACACGGCCCCGCGTCATCAACACTTCGCCGTAGCCCAGATCTTGTGACTGCCCGCTGAAGGTCTTGCCAAAAATCGGCATGACGCTGCCATGTGATCGCAATCCGGTGCGACCGTCGATGGTGTGAATGACCCGCAGCATCGGAAACTCGCCATCGTTGTTCTTTGCAAGCAGCGTCAGGTTTGGCGACGGTATGGTGATGACATTCGCCATGTCGCCATCTCCCTTGCCCGCAACCCCGTGGCACGCAGCGCAATAGTCGGCATAAAGTTCGGCCCCCGCCACATCTGCCTGTGCTTGGGATACATTAAAAACACCTGCTACGGCCACTGCCGCCAGAATTCCCGTTAGTTTCATGATGACCTCCATTCACAAAAATGCGCTTCCTCAGGAAATAGACGCAGGCCGAACGCGCCAAGGCTATGACGGCTGTCAATCTCAAACGCTTTTTTGCTGAAAGTTCTGGCAAAGGCTGCCGGTCGGTTCAACCACCTGCAAAACCGGCCAAACCCGCATTGGGAACGGCAGTAGTCAGTTTGGTGAACAGCCAAAAATTTCCAGCCGTAAACAGCAGCGCCCCAGACTTTACGTCCGGGGCGTGCATCCTCCCACGAGGTGCGACGTCGGGCCTCCTCTCCCT